>NZ_BADD01000276.1 GCF_000333455.1 Rhodopseudomonas sp. B29 | reverse complement strand
CAGATGAGCGCCTGGCGCGCATGCCTGGCCTATATGCTGAGCCCGCAAGGCATCGTGGACTGTCTGGCGGTGATGCCGCTGTGGGTCGCGATGCTCGGCTTCGACGACCCTGCGCGTGCTGATCATCCTTCGGGTGCTGCGGGTCTTGAAGTTCGCCCGCTATTCGTCGGGCATGCGCTCGCTGCTCGAAGTGCTGGAAGCCGAACGCCGCGCGCTGCTGGCCTGCCTGGTCATTCTCGGCTGCGCCACGCTGGTGTCGGCGACCGCGATGCATATCGCCGAAGGTCACGTTCAACCCGACAAGTTCGGCACCATCCCGGACGCGATGTGGTGGGCGATCGTGACGCTCAGCACCATCGGCTACGGTGACGTAGTGCCGGCCACTGGCATCGGCCGGATGATCGCTTCGGCTACGATTATCTGCGGCTTGATCATGATCGCACTGCCGGTCGGCATCGTCGCCACCGCGTTCTCCGACGTCATTCACCGCCGCGAATTCATCGTCAATTGGAGCATGGTGGCGCGGGTGCCGCTGTTTTCGCATCTGACTGCTGCCGATATCGCCCATATCATGCAGCTCTTGCAGGCGCGTCAGCTCGATCGCGGCGAGGTCATCTTCCGGCGCGGCGATCCGGCCACCGCGATGTACTTCATCGCCGAAGGCGACGTCGAGATCGAACTCGGACCGGAAGAGAGTGGCCGCCGCATCAGGCTCGGCGCCGGGCACTTCTTCGGCGAGGTTGCGGTGCTTAAAAGGGTCGAACGTTCGGCGACCGTCAAGGCGGTGTCGCGGCTGCGGTTGCTTGTGCTCGATGCTGCCGATCTGCGCGCACTGATCAGCCGTGAGCCGGGTATTGCCCGCAAGATCCGGCAGATCGCCGAGGGCCGCACCGGCCGTAACCTCAACCTGGAGATCGCCGATCTCGAAGGTCAGGACGAGGTCGACGAAAAGGAGACGGTGTAGACCGTTTATTCGGCCGCGAGCGACGTCTGCGGCGGTTCGTCGTCTTCGACAAACCGTTTGGGTTTGTAAGGGAAGCCGGTCGGGCTCGCCAGCCTGTCCTGAGCGGCAATGGCGGTCATCAGAATGGCGGCGGCGTCTGCGAACTTAGCCCCCGCATCCAGACCGAAGGCGCGACTGAACTCGTCCGGCATCACCTCGCGATTGCCGCTCGCCGCCCAAGCAGGCGCCCACCACCATGCGGCAGCCGGAGCGCGTTCGGCCTCGGGAACTGCTTTTCCAGCGCTCAAACTTCGCGAGCCAGCCGTTTCGAATTTCAAACCGCGCCGCGTGATCCATGGAGTCTTTCCAATTCGGGGTGGTGGCCCCCAATCCACAACCGGAAAGGAAAGTTGGTTTGCACCAAACGAATTGTTCCGTTGCTCGAGCATGAGGCCGTGCGGCGGGCGGCATTCTCAGGACCTGGTCTTCGTGGTATCGGGTTCTAGTATGAACCAGCGCACCGCCGTCGATATCCGCCACTCGACCTGTCCGCACGATTGCCCATCAGCCTGTGCGCTGGATATCGAGGTGATCGACCGTTCGACCATCGGCCGCGTGCGCGGCTCGAACCGCCAGAGCTACACGGCCGGAGTTGTCTGCGCCAAGGTCGCGCGCTACGCCGAGCGCGTCCATCATCCGGACCGTCTGCTTCATCCGCTGCGCCGAACAGGCCCGAAAGGCTCGGGTAGCTTTGCCCGGATCAGCTGGGAGGAAGCGTTGGACGAGATCGCGGCGCGTTTCAACGCTGCCGAGGCCGAGTTCGGCGCCGAATCCGTGTGGCCCTATCACTATGCGGGAACGATGGGGCTGGTGATGCGGGGCGGCGCCGACCGCCTCGCCAACGCCAAGAACTACTCACGGTTCTACTCGACGATCTGCTCCAATGTCGCCTGGACGGGCTATGCAGCCGGCGTCGGCAAGGTCGCGGGCGTCGATCCGCGCGAGATGGCTAAGTCGGATTTGATCGTGATCTGGGGCACCAATCCGGTGTCGACCCAGGTCAACGTCATGACCCACGCGGCTCGCGCCCGAAAAGAACGGGGCGCCAAGATCGCGGCCGTGGATATCTACGACAACGACACGATGAAGCAGGCCGATATTCGCATCATCCTGCGGCCCGGTACGGACGGTGCTTTTGCCTGCGGCGTGATGCATGTGCTGTTTCGCGACGGCCTCGCCGATCGCGCCTACCTGGCGCGGTATACGGATTGCCCGGACGATCTCGAGGCTCACCTGCAGTCCCGCACGCCCGAATGGGCCTCGGCGATTTGCGGTGTGCCGGTCACCGAGATCGAGGCTTTCGCGCATGCGGTCGGCCAGACGCCGCGCAGCTTCTTTCGGCTCGGTTACGGCTTCACCCGCAGCCGCAATGGCGCGGTGCAGATGCACGCGGCACTGTGCATTCCGGCCGTCACCGGCGCCTGGCAGCACGAGGGCGGCGGGGCGTTCTTCAACAACGGAGCGATCTTCGGGTTCGACAAGACGTTGATCGAAGGCCGCGACGCATTTTCGCCGACGAGCCGTCAGCTCGATCAGTCGAAGCTCGGCCGCATCCTCACTGGAGACGTCGAAGCCTTGTGCGGCGGTCCGCCCGTCAAGGCAATGCTGATCCAGAATACCAATCCGATGTCGGTGGCGCCCGAGCAGTCACTGGTGCATCAGGGATTTGCGCGCGAGGATCTGTTCGTCGCCGTACACGAGCAGTTTCTGACCGAGACCGCCCGGATGGCGGATATCGTTTTGCCGGCCACAATGTTTCTGGAGCACGACGATCTGTACTACGGCGGCGGCCATCAGCACATTTCGGTCGGTGCCGAGCTGATCGATCCGCCCGGCGAATGTCGCAACAATCACGAGGTGATCAGGACGCTGGCGCGGCGCCTTGGCGTCCAGCATGCTGCGTTCGACATGACGCCGCGCGAACTCATCGATGTCACGCTGAAGCAGAGCGGCCAAGGCGGCATCGAGGCGCTGGAAGCCGAGCTTTGGCGCGATCTGCAGCCGGATTTCCGCGCCTCGCACTTCCTCGACGGCTTCGCGCATCCTGACGGCAAATTCCACTTCCGGGTCGATTGGGACTGCGTCGATGTGCCGCGAAAAATCCTGTCGGGGCCGTGGCAGCAGATGCCGGAGTTGCCCGACCACTGGGCGGTGATCGAACAGGCCGATGCTCGTCATCCTTTCCGTCTCGCTACCAGCCCAGCGCGCAGCTTCCTAAATACCACTTTCAACGAAACGCCGTCTTCGCGCGCGCGGGAAGGTGTGCCGATGGTGCTGATCCATCCTTTGGACGCCGAGCAGCTGGGGCTGGCTGCGAATGAGGTCGTTGTCGTCGGTAATGACCGCGGCGAGACGGTCCTGACAGCCAAATTGTCCGAGGGCGTCCAACGCGGCGTGCTGATTGCCGAGAGCTTGTTTCCGAACGTGGCTCACCGGGGGGGCCGCGGCATCAACGTGCTCACCAGCGCGGATTCCATCGCGCCCCACGGCGGCGCGGCTTTCCACGACAACAAGGTTTGGCTGAGAAAGTCCGGCGTGGCGCCGGCCGGCTAGGTCCGAGCTGATTGTTGCTGCTAATCTTCGCCTGACATGGCGCGACTGATCAGTCGCGTGGACAAGCTGACGCACGATTACTGACCCGTATTGTCAAGTTATCGGAGCGGTTTGTATCCGCCGCGCTGCGTCCGTATCAGCACGGCATTTCCTTTCGCGGATATCATTCTCAGCCGCCGCCGGGGTCGCACGGCAGACGCCACGGCGCGATCGAAAGAGGCGTCAACTCGTGTCGAGCAGGCGCAAATCACCGCCTGAGCCCATCCGCAGCCGGGCATGACGGGTTCCTGACCTTGGGGAAACCCTCAGGTCGGACAGCCTGAGACACTGCGGTTCGTCGGCAAGCGAGTTGTAGTTCGAAAGTCGTTCTCTCTCCGATTAATCGGCGAAAGCGCTCTTGGACTGACGCGCCAACCAGGCACGCGAAAAGACCCCCGGCCCCGACGAAGTCGGGATCGGAGGCTTTCCGCAAACAAAAGATGCTGATTTTAGCGCGAGTTGCGCTTCAGCTCAGCGCTGATGGCCGAGGCCGATACCGAGCTTCAGCGCCTTCTGGCGCAGCGAACCAACGGTCCGCTTGGTCAGGCGGGCGATCTCCGAGACCGGAGTACGCGCCTTGGAGTGCGCACGCAGCTCCTTGATATCTTCCTTGGTGTATTCGCGGCGAGTGATTTTGCCCTTCTTGGCGGGCTTCGCAGCGGTCTTCGCTACGGTCTTCGCCTTCTTCGACTTCGCTGCAGTCTTTGCAGTCTTCGCTTTAGCTTTCTTGGCCACGCGCAAGCTCCTTTAGTGAAGCGCCCTTCTACTACACTCATTTCGTCGCGACAATTCTGAATTTCACAAAATCAGCAGGTCGCTGCCGCTCGGTTAGCATGAGTTTAAGCCGGTTAGTTGTGATTTTCTCGACAAACCTTGCCGACTGGTAATGAAAACAGGTGCCGAGATCGCTGTTCGGCGCCCTGATTGGTGCTGATCAGCATTGTTTTCGCGGCTGGAAGCGGTGATTCGTCACTACTGAGAGTGGATATCAGGTCAATTTCGCGCGATCGGACGGGAATAGGCCCTGCGATTGCAACCAAAGACGTAACACCGAGTACCGAAGAGCGGCCGTTTGAGGCTCGTCAATGCCCAATGCTAGGGCTTGGCTCGCTTGCTGAGCAGTTCGCGCGTGTGAGCCATCGTTTCGTCGAAGTAGCTCTCGCGGTCTTTCTTCAGCTTGAGCTGCAAATTCCGAAAGGCGGCTATTCGCCGGGCAATTTCGGCGCGCTCACTGCCGGCCGTGTTGGTAGCTGGGAGCGGCTCCGTTGGCCTTTGGTCGGCTTCTGACCGCTTCGATGACGGGGGCGCAGCGGCCCCGGTCGCCCGGATCTGATCCTGCGGCTCGACCTCAACTTCAGTTTGCTGGATTGTTTCCGAGGTGGACGGATCGGGCCGAAGCTTTGCGGCATCAGCATGGCGCGGTTGCGCCGGAGCGAATTCGCGCCCTTCCGAACCCGGCACGCTCTGGGCCGCTTCGACGTCGGACGAACGCTTGCTTCTGATCAGTTCGTTGTCCGGCAATTTCGTCGTCATCGCGTCCGCTCCAGCGATTCATATTGGGGGCGATGCCGCGGGCGTCAATCGAAATGCCGCTTTCGACTGCTCTGCGGTGGATAAACAGGCCCGATACTTGCGGGCATTGGCGGTAGCCGATAGCCAAGTTTACCAACACGGAGATAGGTCAAATGGCGAAGATCGATCTCGATGCGCTGAGCATCGAAGAGCTTGCGGCGCTGATCGATGCGGCGACCGAGAAGCTCGCCGACAAGGTGGCGACGCGGCAGGCAGAGCTCGAAGCCGAACTGGCCCAGCTTGCGCGGTATGGCAAGGTCGCCAAGAAGGGCACGACGGGCGAGGCCAAACCGAAGCGAGAGGCTTTGCCGAAAGATGCCACCAAGGATGTGACCAAAGATGTCGGTAAGGACGCCGACAAGGAGCCGGCGCCGAAAGCTGCTTGAGACGCTGGGGCTACCGGGTCACAAGGGCTTCCTTCAGTTGAGCGCCTGAGAGGCCTGGGCTACGGCGGCGCGGCTTGCAATCCCGCGCGGCATCGTCCTTATTCCCCGCAACCGCGCGGCCGCATCCGCTGTTTCGAGGCAGCAAGTCGGCCGCGCCAATAAGGGAGATGGCTATGTCTGCTGACCACGGCCCGCTTCGTGTCGGCATCGGAGGTCCGGTCGGTTCGGGCAAGACCGCGCTGATGGACCTGCTCTGCAAGTCGATGCGCGAGCGCTACGACATTGCAGCCATTACCAACGACATCTATACCAAATGGGACGCTGAGTTCCTCGTTCGCTCCGGTTCGCTGTCGCCCGATCGTATTGCCGGCGTCGAGACCGGCGGCTGCCCCCATACGGCGATCCGCGAAGACGCTTCGATGAATCTCGCCGCGGTGGCGGAAATGCGAGGAAAATTTCCGGGACTGGACCTGGTGCTGATTGAATCCGGGGGCGACAATCTGGCCGCGACATTCTCGCCCGAGCTCGCAGATCTGACCATCTACGTCATTGATGTCGCCGCCGGCGACAAGATTCCCTCGAAGGGCGGCCCCGGCATCACCCGGTCCGATCTCCTCGTGATCAACAAGATCGATCTCGCCCCCCATGTCGGCGCCTCGCTCGAGAAAATGGACACCGATGCGAAGCGGATGCGCGGCGAGCGGCCGTTCGTGATGACAAACCTCAAGAAGCAGGATGGTCTCGACCGCATCATCGGCTTCATTGAACAGAAGGGCGGTTTGACACCCCGCCATTAGGCGAACCTAGTGTGTTTACTCATCCCATTTCCTGGCATTTGAATTTATTCACGGAGGGCCGGAACCATTTTGCGGTTGATGGATTAGCTACTTCCGGTCGTCGCGCCGATGCCACATGAATGCGCGTGATGTCCGGTTCTCCGAAGGCTGGTATCGAGACCACGGTTGCCGCGCTTCCTTGCCGTCGACTGAAAAAGGGGCTTCCGGCGTTGTCCGTCTCTGTGACCGAGTAAGAGCGTGGTTCGGCTAGGCTTCATCATTGCGTTGGTGGCGACGGTGGGTCTGCTGCTATCGGGCTTGGCCGCTTACCGCGTCTACGAGCAGGAAGTCGCGATCGAGCGCATCGCCCTCGGCCGTGCCATCGACGTCAATGCCAGCCAGGTCCAGGATCGCCTGACAGAGCGTGAATTGCTCGGCCGTGTGGCCTCTGGCCTGTTCCGTACGCCTTCGGTCATTCGCGCCGACATGCTTCAGCCGCTGCGCTCATCGATCTATGCGTTCAAGACCGACTTTCTGGTCGCCAGCTGGGTAGCAAGACTGCACCCCACCGAGATCGATGCCGCCGAGCAGGAGCTCCGCAAGGCCGGTTTTTCCGACCCGGCCATCCGCGGCTCTGATGGCAAGCCTCTGGCTGCTGCCGCTCTCCAACAACCGGTCGACGTCGTTATGGATATCGAGCCGCGTAACGCCGAGACCATGGCCCTGCCGGGGCGCGCCATCGACGATCATTCGGCGCTCGGACCGATGATTGCCCGCGCATTGAAAACCGGCAAGCCGGAGGCGTCCGATCCATGGCGGCTGCAGCGGGCCAACGGGCCGTTGGCTGTGGCGTTGGCATCGCCCGTGGTGACCGCCGAGGGCGCCGAGCCCGTCGGCTTTATTACCTTCTCCTACGATCTGTCGGACTTGATGCTCGCCAACGACGATTTGGCGCTGTTCTCGGTCGCGCTGAAGGATCCGCGGCGGCCCGACGGCGAGCTCGTGGCACAGGACGGCGGCGATATCGTCGAGCGCGATGTGCCCAGGGAAGGCGTCACGCCGATCGTGACTCGAACAGTGACGTTCGGCGACCGCGACTGGTCGCTCGCCTACTACGCCAAGGTCAATCCGTATCGCCGCGGCGAGCAGATGGGCGCCATCGTGGCCGCGGTCGGCCTGGCGCTGACCGGCATCGTCTGCGGTCTGTTCGGCTACGTCGGCTACAGCAATCTCAGGCTGCGACGCGAAATTCAGATGCGCATCGGCTTCGAGCGCCGGCTGACGGCGGTGATCGACGAGCTCAATCACCGGGTGAAGAACATCCTGGCCGTGATCCAGTCGATCGTCACCCGGACGCTGCGCCACGGCGCAGATGTCGACGTGTCTCGTGAACTCTTGATCGGCCGCATCCATGCCATGTCGCATGTGGTGTCGTTGCTGACCGACAGCCAATGGCAGGGGGTGTTGCTACGCGGCCTGTTCGAGGCCCGCGCCATCCCGCATTCGGATCGGATCGTCGCCAGCGGCCCGGATATCGTGGTATCGGCGCGCGCGGCGCAGAGCCTGTCCCTGCTGTTCTTCGAGTTGGCCTCGCATTCGGACGAAGGTTTATCGCTGGTCGGCAAGCATCCGCATATCGTCGCCGGCTGGGAGATCGCCGGAGAGGGCGCGGCAGCGACCTTCAACTTCCGCTGGGAAGAGTTCAACACCAGCCCGGCGACGCGGCGGCCGGACAGCGAATTCGGCCAGATCCTGCTCGATCGTGTCGCGCCGGAAGCACTGGGTGGCAAGGCCAAGCGTTATTTCACCGACGCCAGCTACGTCTACGAACTCACCGCTCCGATGGAGACGGTGGTCGACGCCCGCGAAGCCAACCGCACCGGCCGGATTACCGAGCCGCTGAATCGGGGCTAAATCCAACCGCATCCATCGTCATTGCGTGGGGCGCAGCGACGAAGCAATCCAGCTCCGTGCACTGCGCTGGATCGCTTCGCGGAGCCTGTGCCGGACGGCGCAAGCGCCGATCCGGGTGCGCGGAATGACATTGAAATACTTCATTCCACAACAAAAACGGGCGGTCCTCGCGGACCGCCCGTTTCGTTATCTCGAGCTATCGGATCAGCCGTTGTTGCCAATCACCGCTCGCATCGTGTCGTCCGGGCCGAAGTCTTCGGCGCCGTCGACATAGAGCAGGGCCGACAGCTTGGAGCGCGCGCGGTTGACGCGGCTCTTGATGGTGCCGACGGCGCAGCCGCAGATGGCCGCCGCGTCTTCGTAAGAGAAGCCGGAGGCGCCCACCAGGATCAGCGCTTCACGCTGGTCCTGCGGCAGCTTGTCGAGCGCTGCACGGAATTCCTCGAACTCCAGATGCGCGTTCTGGCCAGGCTGTGACTTCAGCGTCTTGGCATAGCTGCCGTCCGCATCTTCCACCTCGCGTCGCCTTTTTCGATAGTCGGATCGAAACAGGTTACGCAGGATCGTGAACAGCCAGGCGGGCAGGTTCGAGCCGGGCTGAAACGAGTCGATATTGGCCAGGGCCCGGAGCAACGTCTCTTGCACCAGATCGTCGGCGCGGTCGCCATTGCCGGACAGCGAGATGGCGAACGCGCGCAGACTCGGCACAGCCGCCAGGATGTCGTCCCTGAGTTGGTCGGTGAGAGGCATTATTCCCTCCCTTCGGCTTCGTCGGCAGCGCGCGCTTGGGGAGCCTCGTCCAACTTCTTGATCAAATCGGCAAAACGATCCGGCACGCCCTGGCGCACGACGTCATCGTACATCGCGCGTAGTTGATGGCCGATCCTGGCCTGGATTTCGGAGTTGAGGCCTCCCTTCGCGCCTGGGGCCGACTTCTTCATGTTGCGAGCCTTGAATTCTTGCATGATTGATCCAATGTTTTCCCCATCGTCGAGTCCCCAGGCACCGAGGGTTTTCGCTGATATATGAAGGTTTTGTCTGGTCCTTTGGGAGCGTAATTCAGAACTCGCGCCATAGTTCCCGATCCGGATGGAACTTTTCCGAGGCTTCCGCGTAGGGCTTCTACGGGGCAACTATGCCTCAGATGAATCCGAGGCCGACCGGCCACGACGAAACGTCGAGAATGGAGTGGGGATGTCGAGATCACAGCTTGTTGCCGAGCATTTGCCGCTGCTGCGCCGCTATGCGCGCGCCCTGACCGGAAATCAGGCCTCGGGCGATGCCTATGTGGGGGCCATGCTGGAAGCGCTGCTGCAGGATCCGGCTTTGCTGGACGAGCGCCATGGGCCGCGCGCCGGCCTTTTCCGGCTTTTTACACAAATCTGGAATTCAGTCGCGCTGAACGACGACACCGAAGTGCGTAGCCTGCCGATGCCGTCGGAGCGTCGCCTGTCGGCGATTACTCCGTTACCGCGCCAGGCCTTCCTGTTGCTCTCCCTCGAGGGTTTCTCTGAGGAAGAAGTGGCCTATGTGCTGCAGGCCGACGTCGCCGAGGTGCGGCAGTTCGCAGATGCGGCCGGTCGCGAGATGGCCGAAGAGATCGCCACCGATGTTCTGATCATCGAGGACGAGACTTTCATTGCCATGGATCTCGAGAGTCTGGTCAAGAACCTCGGCCACAACGTCATCGGCGTCGCCCGGACGCACGCCGACGCCATCACTTTGGCACGGACCCGCAAGCCAGGCCTGATCCTGGCCGATATTCAGCTCGCCGACGGCAGCTCGGGCCTCGATGCGGTTAACGAGTTGCTACGAACCTTCGAAGTTCCGGTGGTGTTCATCACCGCCTATCCGGAGCGCTTCCTGACCGGCGAACGGCCGGAGCCCGCGTTTCTGATCTCGAAGCCTTTCCAGCCCGCGATGGTTTCGGCCGTGGCCAGTCAGGCTTTGTTCTTCCAACGCAATTCCCGCAATCGGACGCCCAACGCTGCGGCGTCCTGACGGCGCGCTGCATTGCAAACAAACACGCCGCCGGTCATTCCGGCGGCGTTGTTGTTTGGTCGTTCGCACAGCGAAATCGCCCCCAACTTGAAAAAATGTCCAAACAAGAACAGGGCTCTGCCGGCATCACCACGGCAGAGCCCTGTATCGCCGGCTAATTGGGGCAGGGGGGACTAACCGGCTCGGGCTAAACCCGAATGCTCAAAAAGCGTTCCAGCTTAGTCCTCAGTTTTTCGACACGTTGAGTTGATCGTTCGTTAGCGAACCAGAATTGACGCCCCGCGATTGATATGTGCGGCCCGCGACGGTGCCGCACAGGGAAGGCGGCGGAAAGCCGCGATGGACATTCATTCGGCAACAGCGGCGGTCAGTCATGTCTAAGATCGTGCAGGGATTTGTTGGAGCCGTAGCCGTCACCGGCGTGCTCAGTGCGGCCCAGTTCGCCTTCGGTGGTGATCTCGGGCAACTTTCCTCAGCTCAGAGCGCGACAAGGCAGACTGCCGTCCGGCAGGACGTCAACCGCGCCGCCAAGGCCGACCGGCCAGAAATCGTGCGGCCTTTGTCCGGCGGACATACGATTGCGGTCAATCTCATCGGCCAATCCGTCTTGGTACGCGTTTCGGACGGTCAGCCGGCGCAGTCCTCCGCGCCGCAGTCGGCGTCCCAAGAGCGTGCTCAGGATGGCGCGCCGCTGCTCAAGCCGGCGACCCTACAACGCAAGCCGACCGTCGCCTGCGAGCCGGTGGTTAGCGTCCTCACCGATGTTGCCAAGCAGCTCCAGCCCGGCCGCTGCGTGACCTGATCCGCCGCCAGCATCCAGTTTCGGAGCACCCGCCGCGAGGCGGGTGTTTTGTTTTGAGCTAGGTTTAAGTGAACTTGTCCGGCGATTACGCCTCAGTCGACCGGAAGATGCGGCCCCTCTTCAGGCAAGAGATGTTCTTTCAAGACCAGCGCTACGATCAGGAGCGGCGACGCCAGGAAGGCGCCCATCGGTCCCCACAGCCAGCTCCAGAAAGCGATGGCGATGAACACCGCCAGGATGTTGAGTTCCAGCCGCCGGCCGATGATCGCGGGCGTGACGAAATGGCCTTCGAGGAAGGTGAGGCAAATGAAGCCCAGCGGTGCCAGCAGGCCGGCGCCGAGTGTCGGCATGCTGACGATGCCGACCACTGTCAGCACGACGAACATCACGAACGGTCCGATGATCGGAATGAAATTCAGCGTCGCCGCCAATGCGCCCAGACCGGCCGGGCTCGGCATGCCGGCGAGCGCACAGATTAGACCGGTGGCCGCGCCGTAGCACAGGTTGATCATCGTCACCGTCAAGAGATAGGCGCCGAGGCTGGATTCGATCTCGTTGAGGATCTTGAGCGTCCGCAGCCGCGCGTCGCGGCCGGCGAAGACCATCACCAGCCGGTGGCGGAGATTTTTCCAGCTGGCGATGAACAACACCAGCGTCACCAGAAATAGCAGGATCTCCGTCAGCGTCGGCGTCACGAACTCGAAGGTCGGCTGCACCCAGTTTATTTTGGGCATCTGAATCGAATTGTCGGGAATAGACTCGGTCCCTCCGAGCGATCCTTGTAGCTGCCGCCAGAATCCCAACGCCCCGTCCAGGCCGTGGAGCTTCTGGCGCAGCAGCGGGCCGATCTCGCCGATGCGACCGGTCCATTCGATCAGCGGCGCCGAGATCAGGCCGATCATGAACGCGACGGTCGTTAGTCCGAACCCGACGATGAGGACGGCCGAAACGCCGCGCGGCACATGCCATCTTTCGAAGAAGCTCGCGGCGGGTGCCAACATCGTCCCGACGACGAACGCGGTGACGATCGGCAGGAAGAAGGGCTTCCCCACATAGAGGAAGCCGATCAGCGTGATGATCAGCAAAGCGACCAGCACGAAGGCGACGGCTTCGGTGCGGCGGATCAGCGGCGGCCGATCCTCCTTGCTACCCGGAAGCGGTGTGGCGGGAGGCTCGACGGGAAGAACGCGCACGGGCGAGCCTTTGCGAATGAACTGGCGCTGAGGGCTCTGAATAACACACGCCTGAGGTGTGCTTTCAGACTCGCGCGTCTAACCACGCGCGGCACGAAAAGTTCCCGCTTGGCGCGGGTTAAACCTCGTCGCCCTGGAGCGAGGCGGCGGAACGGATAGTAAGCGATCGCGTTTGTCAAGGGCCTGCAGGGAAGTAAATCATCGCAGGCGGGGACACCTCATCATGACCAAATCAGCGACGTTGTTGTATCGCACGACCGACTCCTGCTCGCAGCAGAAGCGCCGTGGAGCCAAGGCCGCGCTGTTCGTCGGCGCGGCTCTCTTGATCAGTGCAGCCTTCACCGGAGCCGCTTCTGCGCAGACCCTCGGCTATGCGGCGACGCCTGATAGCAGAATATTCAGCGCAGATGATCCGGCGATGGTAGCGCCCGATCAGGCGGCGCCGGATGATCGTGGCGCCGGGGTCGCCGACGAGGATACGTTGCTGCCGGATCGGCTGCGGCGCACCGTCGTTGCGTACGACTCGACGCAGCCGCCCGGCACCATCGTGATCGATACGGCTCACACCTATCTTTACTACATCCTGGGCGGCGGCCGCGCGTTGCGCTATGGCGTCGGCGTCGGCAGAGAGGGCTTCACCTGGGCCGGGACTCAGACCATCACCCGCAAGGCCGAATGGCCGGATTGGCATCCGCCGGCCGAGATGATTGCGCGCCAGCCTTATCTGCCGCGCTTCATGGCCGGGGGGCCCGGCAATCCGCTCGGCGCGCGCGCGATGTATCTCGGTTCGACCGAATATCGCATTCACGGCACCAACGATCCGACCACCATCGGCAAGTTTGTTTCGTCGGGCTGTATCCGATTGACCAACGAGGACGTCGAGGACCTGTTCAGCCGCGTCAACGTCGGCACTCGCGTGGTGGTGCTACCCAAGACCGCACCTCGCCAGATCGAAGCGCGAAGCAGTTCGTCGCACAGGATGAGCCGTCTGAACGTTTCGACGACGGCGATCGACTAAACCGTGGGGCCGAGGTCTGTCATGCGTGGATTCGTCAAGCCAGTCGCTATCTCCGCCGCGGCGATCGTCCTGGTCGCCGGTGCCGGCTCGGGCGCGCACGCGCAGGACTTCTTCTCGGCTCTGTTTGGCGGCTTCCAGGCGCCGCGTCCGAGTTACGCGCCAGCTTCGAACTACGATCGACCGCTCCCCTACGCGGATGACGGCTATAGTCAGTCTTCGCCACGGATGGCCCGCCCAGCGCCGACTCGGACCTATGCCAGCGGTCAGGCCTACTGTGTGCGCAGTTGCGATGGTCGCTACTTCCCGATTTCCGCCACCGGAGATGCGTCGAAGGCAGAGACCTGCAACAATCTCTGCCCGTCGGGCGACACCAAGGTCGTCTATGGCAGTACAATCGATAGTGCTCGCACGACGACCGGAAAGCTCTATTCAGAATTGCCGAATGCATTCAAGTACCGCACCGAAATCGTGGCCGGCTGCACCTGCAACGGCAAGGACGCGTTCGGTCTCGCCAAGATCGATGTCGATAACGATCCGACCTTGCGTAAAGGCGACATCGTTGCCGGCAAGGACGGTCTGATGGTTGCGGGCGTCAACAGACGCAGCGGCGATCTGGCTTTCTCTCCGGCACCGCAGAACATCCGCGCCGCCTACGAGAAGGTGCGGGTGGTGGCCCGGGAGTAATCTTCCCGTCGACCCCTGAGAGTTGAGGGGCCGCGTTCCCCCGATGGAACTCTACGACACGTGCCGTGTTGATGTGGAACCAACCACACAGCCTGGGGGAATAAGATGTCGCTTCTGATCGGTATTCTTATCACGTTTCTGGTCGTCATTCTCGTGTTGTACTTGATCAACATGCTGCCGCTCGACGGCCGCGCCAAGCAGATCGCGCGCGTCGTGGTGATCATCATCGGCATCATCTCGCTGCTGAAATATCTGGCGGTGTTCTGAGGATAGCGGCGTCATTGCGAGGATCGAAGCGACGAAGCAATTCAGTTCGATGCACCGAGCTGGATTGCTTCGCTGAACTTGCAATAACGAATTTTGCTGACGTAACCCGCCATTTGTAATGCGTCATCCTGAGGAGCTCATCGGGCCGCGCGAAGCGCGGCTCGATGAGCCTCGAAGGATGGGCCGCGAGGAAGTAAAGAACTCTCCACGAGGAGCAGTCATCCTTCGAGGCTCGCTGCGCTCGCACCTCAGGATGACGGGCAGGGTCTGTAGCGACACGACGAGGCTAAGCTTCTCACAAGAAAAAGCCCCGGCTCGCGCCGGGGCTTCGTTGCAACCCTGAGCAGCCGATCTGCTCACTTCAGCGTCTTGAACCAATCGTCGACATCGCTGCGGACCTGGTCCTTGGCGTAGCCGTAGCGCTCCTGGAGCTTGCCTTCGAGCTGGTCGCGGCGGCCGTCGATCGCGGTCAGGTCGTCGTCGGTGAGCTTGCCCCACTTCTCTTTGACGTTGCCCTTGAACTGTTTCCAGTTGCCTTCGACGCGATTCCAATCCATGTGAAAGTCCTCCGTTGTCGATGTCCTTCCAACGGACCTCAAAGTGCAATGTTCCTGTGCGGACTGCGGCAAGCGGTCACTTGCAAAGCGAGGCAAGTAACGAACTACCAACGCAAAAAGGCCCCTCTGAAGGGGCCTTTCGCTTCGTCGGTTACTATCCAATGACAGCTGGATGACGCGGTGCGCCGCGGGCGGTGCAGCAGATCAGCGCAGATCCTGCAGGTGCGCCGCCTTCGCTTCGCGGCGGCGTTCGTGCAGGATGTACTCGGTGTAGCCATTGGGCTGAGTGCGGCCCTTGAAGATCAGGTCGCAGGCCGCTTCGAACGCGACGCCGTCGAAGTCCGGCGCCATCGGGCGATACAGCGCATCGCCTTCGTTCTGCTTGTCGACCACCACGGCCATCCGCTTCAGCGACTCCAGCACCTGCTCCTTGGTGACGACGCCGTGATGCAGCCAGTTGGCGAGATGCTGGCTGGAGATGCGCAGCGTGGCGCGGTCTTCCATCAGGCCGACATCGTGGATGTCCGGCACCTTGGAGCAGCCGACGCCCTGGTCGATCCAGCGCACCACGTAGCCCAAAATGCCCTGGCAGTTGTTGTCGATCTCCTGGCGGACATCGTCCGGCGCCCAGTTCGAGTTCGACACCGGAATGGTGAGGATGTCCTCGAGCTTGGCGCGCGGCCCGCCCTTGGCGAGCTCCTGCTGCCGCGCGATCACGTCGACCTGGTGATAGTGCAGGGCGTGCAGCGTCGCGGCGGTCGGCGACGGCACCCAGGCGGTGGTGGCGCCGGCCTGCGGGTGGCCGATCTTCTGCGTCAGCATGTCGGCCATCTTGTCGGGGGCCGCCCACATGCCCTTGCCGATCTGGGCATGGCCGGGCAGGCCGTCGACCAGACCGGTGTCGACGTTCCAGTCCTCGTAGGCCTTGATCCAGGGCTGCGCCTTCATCTCGTTCTTGCGGATCATCGGCCCCGCTTCCATCGAGGTGTGGATCTCGTCGCCGGTGCGGTCGAGGAAGCCGGTGTTGATGAAGCAGATCCGCTTCGACGCATTCTGGATGCAGGCCTTGAGGTTCACCGTGGTGCGGCGCTCCTCGTCCATGATGCCGACCTTCAGGGTGTTTTCCTTCAGGCTGAGCAGCTTCTCGACGCGGGCGAACAACTCGCAGGTCAGCGCCACTTCGTCCGGGCCGTGCATCTTCGGCTTGACGATGTAGACCGAGCCGGTGCGGCTGTTGCGCGTCGTACCGAGATGCTTGAGGTCGTGGATCGCCAGCAGGCCCGAGATCGCGGCGTCCAGGAAGCCTTCCGGGATTTCCTGGCCGTCGCTGTCCAGCACCGCGTCGGTCCACATGTGATGACCGACGTTGCGGATCAGCAGCAGGCTGCGGCCGTGCAGAGTGAGCTCGCCGCCATTCGGCGCGGTATAGGTGCGGTCGCCGTTGAGCGCGCGGGTGACGGTTTTGCCACCCTTCTCGAAGCTCTCCGACAGCGTGCCGTCCATCAGGCCGAGCGTGTTACGATAGATCAGCACCTTGTCCTCGGCGTCGACCGCCGCGACCGAGTCTTCCATGTCGAGGATGGTCGAGACCGCGGACTCGATGATCAGGTCGGCGACGCCGGCCGCATCGTCCTTGCCGATGGCGCTGTTGCGGTCGATCTTGATCTCGATGTGCAGGCCGTTGTTGACCACCAGCACCGCGCTCGGCGACGCGGCGTCGCCCTTGTAGCCGGCGAACTGATCGGCCTTCTTCAGTGCGGTGGCGTCGCCGCTCTTCAGCTTGGCGGAGAGTTCGCCGGCGATCACCGAATAAGCGGTGACGTCGCTGTGGCTGCCGGCGGCGAGCGGCGCGGCCGCATCGAGAAACGCCTTGGCTTTGGCGATCACCTTGGCGCCGCGTGCCTTGTCGTAACCCTTGGCTTCGGTCGCCTCATGCGGGATCGCGTCGGTGCCGTAGAACGCGTCGTACAGCGAACCCCAGCGCGCGTTGGCGGCGTTCAGCGCGTAGCGCGCGTTCGACAGCGGCACCACCAGCTGCGGGCCGCACAGTTTGCCGATTTCCTCGTCGACATCGGCGGTCTCGACCGGCGCCGTCTTCGGCTCGGGCTGCAGATAGCCGATCTCCTTCAGGAAGGCCGTGTAGGCGGCCATGTCCTGCTTCTTGCCCTTGTTGGCGAGATGCCAGGCGTCGATCTTGGCCTGCAGGTCGTCGCGGTGCTTGAGCAGCGCGCGGGTCTTCGGCGCCAGGTCGCGGACGATCGCGGCGAGCCCGGCCCAGAAGGCGTCGGGGGCGATGCCGGTTTTGGGCGCGGCCTCCTTGGCGACGAAGTCGAACAGGACAGGCGCAATTTTCAAGCCGTGGGCGTCGATACGCTTCATTTTTGATGATCTCGCGAGAAAGGCGCCCAGTGGGGCGGCCGTTTCAGGGGGCAGAATGGACCGTTGCCGCCAAAGGCGGCCGCGGGGGCGCCTGTTTTAGCGCCAAAGGCCCGGCCATTGGAAGGGCCGGGCCTTTTTGCCGTTCGGAGAGATTTGGTGCGGTGCGGCGGCCCTAGGCCGCGGTCCAGCCGCCATCCATGGACAGGTTCGCGCCGGTAATCTGGCTGGCGTCGTCGCTGCACAGATATACCGCCAGAGCGGCAACCTGCTCGGAAGTCACAAATTCCTTGGTCGGCTGCGCCGTCAGCAGCACGTCGTTGATGACCTGCTCGCGGGTCATGCCCCGGGCCTTCATGGTGTCAGGGATCTGCTTTTCGACCAGCGGCGTCCAGACGTAGCCGGGCGAGATGCAGTTGCAGGTGATTTTGTGGGTGGCGACTTCCAGCGCCACCGTCTTGGTCAGGCCGGCGATGCCGTGCTTGGCTGCGACGTAGGCGGCCTTGAACGGCGAGGCGACCAGCGAGTGGGCAGAGGCGGTGTTGATGATGCGGCCCCAGCCGCGCTTCTTCATGCCCGGCACCGCGGCGCGGATGCCGTGAAACGCCGACGACAGGTTGATGGCGATGATGGCGTCCCACTTCTCGATCGGGAAATCCTCGATCGGCGACACGAACTGGATGCCGGCATTGTTGATCAGGATATCGACCGAGCCGAAGCTGGTTTCGCCGAGCTTGACCATGTCGGCGATCTCGGCCGGCTTGGTCATGTCCGCCGGCGAGTACACGGCCTTCACCGAGAAGTCGGTCTCGATCGCCTTGCGCTCCTTCTCGATCGCGTCGGCTTCGCCCATGCCGTTGATAACGATGTTGGCGCCGGCCTTGGCGAGCGCGCGCGCGTAGGCCAGCCCGATGCCCGAGGTCGATCCGGTGACGACGGCGGTCTTGCCCGTGAGATTAGCCATCTTCTGCTCCTGTTCGATCGTCTGACGACGCGGCGCCGAGCGGCCGCTATTTGAATGCATCCCGGGTCAGGTCCCAGGTCACCATGGTCTCGCCGTCCTGTGGCCCGCGCTGCCACTCGTCGTGGCGCATCGAGACATAGACATCCTGCTCGCCGGATTTCCAGTGTTCGACCATGTTCAGGCGCGAGAAATCATAGTCCTTGGAGGACGCCTCGTAGTCTCTCTTACGGTAGATCAGATGCACCACCGTGACGGAGTTTTCCTTCGCCGCCTCGTGCAGGATCGTGTAGGTCGGATCGTTGCGCAGCTCGTCCGGCAGCCGCTCGATCAGGTGGCGCAACGCCTTGCGGGTGTTGTGGATCTGCTTGTTCTTGTCGGTGTTGAGCCGGGTGCGGCTGGAGAAGCGGATATCCTTCTCGCGCTCGGCGGCTTCCAGCAGCGTCTGAGGCAGCCGGCCTTGGGAGCTGAACAGGTCGACCTGAAAGATCAGCAGATCGTCGCGCTGCTCGCTGTCGAGCACGTAGTCGAGCGGCGTATTGGAGGCGATGCCACCGTCCCAATAATAGTGGCCGTCGATCTCGATCGCCGGAAAGCCCGGCGGCAGCGCACCCGACGCCATGATGTGCTCGGGGCGGATCGTCACCTGAGTGTTGTCGAAATACTCGAAGTTTCCGGTGACGATGTTGACGGCGCCGACGCTGAGCCGGATGCCGTTGGTGTTGAGCAGATCGAAGTCCACCAGGCGCTCGAGCGTGCTGCGCAGCGGCTTGGTGTCGTAATAGCTCAACGTTTCCGGATCGGCCGTCGGCATCAGATGCGCCGGCGGAAACCGCGGCGTGAAGAAGCCGGGCACGCCGAACGCCGCGATCATCGCCGCGCTGGCTTCGTTGAACAGAGAATGCGCGTGATCAGTGCCCAGCATCGGCTGCCACGGCACCGGCGACGACGCCATCTCCCAAAATTGCTTCAGCTTTTCGACCCGCTTCTCGCGCGGGTTACCGGCGATGATCGCCGCGTTGATAGCGCCGATCGAAATGCCAGCGAGCCATTCCGGCTCGAAATCGTGATGGCACAACGCCTGATATGCGCCGGCCTGATACGAGCCGAGCGCGCCGCCACCTTGCAGCACAAGCACGCGACGGGGGCGAGAGGTAGGCTTGGGATGATGGTGGGACGGATTCATGAGGCTCGCCGCGGACAGGATGGGCACCGTGGCGCTCCGCCTTTCCGGCGTCAATCGCACAGCCGGTCAAACCCGATCACGGCCGGGTTATCGCGGCGGCTCCGTGGAAGCCAGGATCAGCGTCCAGAATACTTTATATTTCGTATTCGGCGCGTAGCTCGCGGCGATGCCGAGCTTGGTGACGCCGCTCTTGAGCATGTTGGCACGGTGCGGCGGCGAGTCACGCCAGCCCGAGAAGGCTTCCGCTAACGTGTGATACCCCGCGGACACATTCTCGACCGCGATCACGGCCGGATAGCCGGAGGCGTTGAGCCGCTGCGCCAGCGGCGCCTTGACGTCATGGTCGAGCTTGTTGCGTCTCGCCATGTTGGCCGATTGATCCTCGCCGAGTTGGTTGAGCGCCGGATCGACCACCACGGCGCCAAGGCCGTTGTTCTGGCGATATTGCGAGATCATGATGGCGGCGGAGGCCGCATCGACCCTGGCGCCTTCGCGCGCCATGCTTTGATACATCGACGGCGTCTCGACCGACGGCCCGACCTCGCCGGCGCATCCCGCCAGCAGCAACAGGCCGACCACGGCCACAACCCCACGCCACATCGTGCAAATTTCCCCGAACACGCGCCGCATCGACTCCCCATGGCCGGTCGCGGCGTGAGCATCGGTTGTTGCACGCGAAGAGTGGCTGAAAGGTGAAGAGGGGGCGGCGTGACCGGAAAGTCAAAGACAGCGAGAACGAACGAGGGCTGATGCGCCGGTGGAGATTAAAACGCCGCAACATCGGCAGCGCGCTCCCTCGCCCCGCCCTTGCGGGGAGAGGGTTGGGGTGAGGGGCGCCGCGAGCACTGAGTCTCGGCCGCGCGGAAGCGCCCTCCTCACCCGGATCGCATCTGGCGATGCGATCCGACCTCTCCCCGCGCGCGGGACGAGGTTGCGCTGTGCGTGGGGAAGCTCGAACGGTTCATAAGACCCCCCCACAAACACCAACGGCCCGGACTTGCGTCCGGGCCGTTGCGGCGGGTGCCTTGGAGGATGAAGGCGACCCGCGGGTCAAGGCTTGGATCAGGCGGCAGCGGCCTTCGAGGTGGGGACTTCGGAGATCGTCTTCAGGATCTGCGAAGCGATCTGGTAGGGGTCGCCCATGGAGTTCGGGCGGCGATCTTCCAGATAGCCCTTGTAGCCGTTGTTGACGAACGAGTGCGGGACGCGGATCGAGGCGCCGCGATCGGCCACACCGTAGGAGAACTTGTTCCACGGCGCGGTTTCGTGCTTGCCGGTCAGACGCATGTGGTTGTCCGGACCGTAGACGGCGATGTGGTCGTGCAGGTTCTTTTCGAACTGACCCATGAGGGCTTCGAAGTACTCCTTGCCGCCGACTTCACGCATGTACTTGGTCGAGAAGTTGGCGTGCATGCCCGAGCCGTTCCAGTCGGTGTCGCCGAGCGGCTTGCAGTGCCATTCGATGTCGATGCCGTAGCTTTCGCACAGGCGCATCATCAGATAGCGGGCCATCCACATCTGGTCGGCAGCGGTCTTCGAACCCTTGCCGAAAATCTGGAATTCCCACTGGCCCTTCGCCACTTCGGCGTTGATGCCTTCGTGGTTGATGCCGGCGGCGAGGCAGAGGTCGAGATGCTCTTCGACGATCTTGCGGGCGATGTTGCCGACGTTCTTGAAGCCGACGCCGGTGTAGTACGGGCCCTGCGGAGCCGGATAGCCGGCCTCGGGGAAGCCGAGCGGGCGGCCGTCCTTATAGAAGAAGTATTCCTGCTCGAAGCCGAACCAGGCGCCTTCGTCATCCAGGATGGTGGCGCGCTTGTTGGACTCGTGCGGGGTGACGCCGTCCGGCATCATCACTTCGCACATCACCAGAATGCCGTTCTTGCGGGTGACGTCCGGGTACATCGCGACCGGCTTCAGCACGCAGTCCGAGCTGCGGCCTTCGGCCTGGTTGGTCGAGGAGCCGTCGAAGCCCCACAGCGGCAATTGCTCGAGCGACGGGAAGATTTCGAATTCCTTGATCTGCGTTTTGCCGCGCAGGTTCGGCACCGGCGTGTAGCCATCGAGCCAGATGTACTCGAGCTTGTACTTGGTCATGCGGTTCTCTCTGTTGAGGTTCGATCGTGGGATCCAGAGCGGACTGGAACCGCTCCCGGCGGATCAATCCGCGCGTTATGAAGCATTTATTGTGCCAGACGTGGACAGAACGTCGCACCTGCCGGCTGATTCTCCCGAGTGCACCTGGCTGCGCCGGCCATGTTGTCGCGACGCAGCAAAAGGGCGCGCGATTCTGGCTGATTTGCTTCGTATTTGCCCGAACCGGTTCTGGTGAGAAAAAATTAACCAGCGGCGCGCACGCTTTTGCACTGGTCGCCGGTGCCCAAAACGCAACCTTGCCGGCGCCCCGACGTTGGCCCGCTGAGTGATGATGAAGGCGGCAGTCGATCGTTTGCGCAAAAATGCGCCAACGAATGATCTTTCCTTGATCATCTTGCACGACACGCGGGCAGTGTCGATATGCTCAAACCCGGCCGGTCCTGCCAAGCACCCGCCGCCGACTTCACGAAGGAGACGAAGGAGACTGTTGTGAATAGCCTGAACCAGAATAGTGCCAAGATCTATCAATTCCCGGTCGGTGGCCGGGGTGGAATCGCCCGCCGTGAACGCGCCGCGGCCGAAACGGTCGCCAGCTCGGCCAATGTGCTGACCTGCACCAGCTGGTACCACGAAGCGGCCATGCGCGAAGATCAGACCATTAAGCCGCAATGATCAGACGATCCGAGGCGCCTTCGGGCGTACATCACCGCGACTGACGAAGGGCCGGCGTGCGAACGTTTCGGCCCTTTTGTTTTTCAGCCCCCGAAGATCGACCAGCCGAGCCGTTTGGTCAGCGCTTCCAGCGCGATGCGGCCGAGATGTGAATTGCCCGAGGCGTCGAGGCCCGGCGCCCAGACGGCGATCGAGGCTTTGCCCGGCGCCACCGCCAGCACGCCGCCGCCGACCCCGCTCTTGCCCGGCAGGCCGACGCGGAAGGCGAATTCGCCCGATCCATCATAATGTCCGCAGGTCATCATCAGCGCGTTGATGCGCCGCGCCCGCGTCGGCGACACCACACTGTGGCCGGTCGCCGGGTTGGTACCGTTGTGGGCCAGGAAGCGCCCGGCCATCGCGAGCTGCCGGCAGCTCATCGCGATGGCGCAATGATGGAAGTAGACGCCGAGCGTGTACTCGACGGGATTATCCAGTACCCCGAACGACTTCATGTAGTTGGCAAGCGCCGCGTTGCGAAATCCGGTACGCTGTTCGGACGCCGCCACGGCCTCGTCGATGGCGATGGTCTCGTCGCCGGCGAGAAACTGCATGAAGCGCAGGATTTCGCCGAGCGCCTCGCGCGGCTGGTGCCCCGACAGGATCAGGTCGGTGACCGCGATGGCGCCGGCATTGATGAAAGGGTTGCGCGGGATGCCGCGCTCGCGCTCGAGCTGCACGATCGAGTTGAACGGCGAGCCCGACGGTTCGCGCCCGACCCGCCGCCACAGCCGGTCGCCGACCTTGCCCAGCGCCAGCGTCAGCGTGAAGACTTTCGAGATGCTTTGGATCGAGAACGGCATGTCGGCATCGCCGGCCGCGGCGACATGGCCGTCGGCATCGATCACCACCAGGCCGAAGCGGCGCGGATCGACTCCTGCCAGCTCAGGAATGTAGCTCGCGACCTCGCCGCGATCGGTGCGCGCCGCCATCTCCGCCGCGATCTCGGCGACGACGCTGTCGAGATGAGAAGGGTTCATGGCGGCGCA
This sequence comes from Rhodopseudomonas sp. B29, assembly GCF_000333455.1. Classification (GTDB taxonomy): domain Bacteria; phylum Pseudomonadota; class Alphaproteobacteria; order Rhizobiales; family Xanthobacteraceae; genus Rhodopseudomonas. The sequence continues at coordinate 7,244 of NZ_BADD01000276.1, read as the reverse complement.
GAGGAAGGCAACGATCGCCGCGACGCAAGTCCAAAGAGGATGCAGCAAGGGCATGCGCTCGGACGGCGGACGCGATGTCTTTGGCCGGCTCATTCGGTGAGCGTGAGGAGATGCCTCGCCGCAAGCACGGCGTGCTCCTTCTCCCCGCGCGCGGGGAGAAGGGTGGGATGAGGGGGCGCCTCGGCGCGGCCGAGCGCCGGCTATCTCTCATCCGCAGTACAAGAAGCTACACGAAACGCTCAGACTAGCGGAGGCGCCCCCTCACCCGGATTGCTGCGCAATCCGACCTCTCCCCGCGCGCGGGGAGAGGTTAGGTCGCGCCGCTCTGAAGAGATTGGTCGATGCCCTGCATTTCGTCATTGCGAGGAGCGAAGCGACGAAGCAATCCAGCTCGGTGCACGGAGCTGGATTGCTTCGCTTCGCTCGCAATGACGATGGAGAGGCTTCGACCTCAGCCCGCCGCTACCTTGTGCCGCTGCTTGCGGAGCTGCAAGGCGCTGAGGTGGCCATCGCCGGTGGGCTGATAGAATTCGGTGTAGCGATGCGTGGCTTCGTTGAAGGCGGCGGCGTCGCTGGGCTTCTTGGCGTCGAACGCATCGAAGCCGTTGCGGACCAGGAAGGTGAACTGGTCGCGCAGCACCTGGCCGGTGGCGCGGAGTTCGCCGCGGAAGCCGTAGCGCTCGCGGAGCAGGCGGGCCTGGCTGTGGGCGCGGCCGTCGCGGAAGGTCGGGAACACCAGCGCGATCAGCGCCAGCCGGTCGGCCCACGGCGCCAGCTCGGCGATGTTGCGATTGTTCGGCCAGATGACGCCGAGCGGGCTGTTGCGCCCGATCAGTGCCTCGGGATCGGCGAGGAAACGCGTCGCCGAGATCAGGGCGGGCGCGTCGCCCGGCAGCTGCGCGTCGTCGGCGACCGTGATGAAGTCGTCGGCGACGACGGCGCCGTTCTTAACGAGTGGCATAGACGCGCTCCTTGAAGGGCTCGACGCCCAGCCGCTTGACGGTGTCGACGAACAATTCTTCCGGCCGCTCGCGCAGCGCCAGATAGGCCTCGACGATGTCCTCGATCACGTCGGCGACCTGGTCGTAAGGCACCGCCGGCCCGATCAGTTCGCCGAGCTTCGCCTCCTCGTCGGCGCGGCCGCCGATGGTGATCTGGTAGACTTCCTGGTCGTTCTTCTCGACGCCCAAAATGCCGATGTGGCCGACATGGTGATGGCCGCAGGCATTGATACAGCCGGAGATATTGATGTGGAGCCGGCCGATCAGCCGGCCGGTCGCCGGATCGGCGAAGCGGCGCGACAATTCCTGGGCGATCGGGATCGAGCGCGCATTGGCCAGTGAGCAATAGTCCAGCCCCGGGCAGGCGATGATGTCGCTGACGTGGTTGATGTTGGGCGTGGCGACGCCGATCTTGTCGAGCGCGGCCCACAGCGCCGGCAGGTCGCGCTTGGCGACATGCGGCAGCGCCAGGTTCTGCTCGTGGCCGACGCGGATTTCGCCGAACGAGTATTTGTCGGCTAGGTCGGCGATGGCGTCCATCTGCTCGGCGGTGGCGTCGCCGGGCGGTCCGCCGACCGGCTTCAGCGACAGCGTGACGATGGCGTATCCCGGTTGCTTATGCGGCGCGGCCGAGTTGTCCAGCCACATCGCGAACGCCGGATCGGCCTTGGCCTTGGTGAGTTCTTCAGGGCTGTCGGAGAGCTTGGCGTAGTCCGGATAGATGAAGCGGGCGCGGATGTCCTCGATCATTTCGTCGTCGAGCGTCAGCGGCCCTTCGGCGATCTGCTTCCACTCTTCTTCCACTTCGGCGGCGAACTTGTCGATGCCGAGCTCGTGGACCAGGATCTTGATGCGCGCCTTGTAGATGTTGTCGCGGCGGCCGTACTGATTATAGACGCGCAGAATGGCTTCGACGTAGCTGAGAATATCACGGCCACGCACGAACGGCTTGATGGTCTTGCCGATGAACGGCGAGCGCCCGAGGCCGCCGCCGACCAGCACCTCGAAGCCGGTCTCGCCGGCGTCGTTCTTGCGCAGGCGCAGGCCGACGTCGTGGATCTTGATCGCGGCGCGGTCGTGGTCCGACGCCGTGATGGCGAACTTGAACTTGCGCGGCAGGAACGAGAATTCCGGATGCAGCGCGGTGTGCTGGCGCAGGATTTCGGCCCACACCCGCGCGTCCTCGATCTCGCCCGGCACCACGCCGGCCCACTGATCGGCGGTGACGTTGCGGGTGCAATTGCCCGAGGTCTGCATCGCGTGGATGCCGACTTCGGCGAGATCTGCGAGGGCGTCCGGCAGGTCCTTCAGCGCGATCCAGTTGAACTGGATGTTCTGCCGCGTGGTGAAATGGCCATAGCCGCGATCATAGGTGCGCGCCACATGCGCCAGCTTGCGGAGCTGCGCCGACGACAGCGTGCCGTAAGGGATGGCGACGCGGAACATGTAGGCGTGAAGCTGCAGATAGACGCCGTTCATCAGCCGCAGTGACTTGAACTCGTCTTCGGTCAGTTCGCCCGACAGGCGGCGCCGCACCTGGTCGCGGAATTCGTCGACGCGCTCGGAAACGATGGCGCGGTCGATCTCGTCGTAAGCGTACATGGTCAGCCTTTAAACCTGAGCCGGCAATTCGATGGTGACGCCGGTGTTGCGGATCTGCTCGCGCAGATTGCCGGGAAGGACAGTGCCGTTATCGGCGATCGTCACCGGCGCGATGTAGGGGCCGACCGCGCCGACATCGTCGGCGGTGGCTTCGGTCAGGAGCGCGCGGGCGGTTTCGCCGTCGCGCACGATGGCAGCGTCGTCGAGATCGGTGGACCAGCCGTGATCGGCGGTGCGCCAGATCACCACGCCGTCGGAGGTGCGGTTGGCGGTGACCACCGAGGGGCCGTGGATCTTGATCTTCTTCTGCAGCGGAGAGGTCATTCGGCGGCTACCTGAAAGCTCGAAACCAGTTGTTGAAGTTGTTGCTGACGCCACGGCGCCGAGTGCGCCACGACGTCGCCAATGACGAGGATCGCCGGCCCGCCGTCGACCTGGCCGACCAGCGTCGGCAGGTCATCCAGTGTGCCGACCGCGGCGCGCGCGTCCGGCCGCGTCACCCGCGCGAACACGCCGACCGGCGTCTGCGGCGAACGGCCGGCGGCAAGCAGACCTTCGCGCACGGTGGGCGCGGCGCTCATGCCCATGTAGACCACGACTGTCATCTTGGTATCGGTGAGTGCCGACCAATCGACCTGTTCGGCGTCCGTGGCCTTGTGGGCGGTGAGGAAAGTGATGCGCAGCGCCTCGTGCCGATAGGTGAGGGGCACTTCGAAATCAGCGGCGGCGCCGAGCGATGCGCTGATTCCGGGTACGACCGAGTAAGATACGCCGGCGGCGCGCAGCGCTTCGATCTCCTCGCCGCCGCGGCCGAAGATAAACGGATCGCCGCCCTTGAGCCGCACCGCGCGCTGGCCCGCTTTCGCCGCTTCGATCAGCAGCGCGTGGATAGCATCCTGGCCGATGCCGGGCTTGCCGACACGGCGGCCGACCGGCACCAGTCTGGCGTCGCGGCGGATGCGATCGAGAATCTCGGGCGAGACGAGTTCGTCGTAGAACACGACGTCGGCGTCGGACAGCGCGCGTAGCGCCTTCAGCGTCAGCAGGTCGGGATCGCCGGGGCCGGCGCCGACGATGCTGACATGGCCGCCGCTTCCGGGCAGCGAGTGCTGTGCGTAGTCGGATGGATCGGCGATCGTCGCCAGTTCGTGCTCGGCGGTCGCGAGCTTGCCGTCCAGCACGGCGCGGCCGATCGGGCCGTCGACGACGCGCTCCCAGAATTTCCGGCGCAGCGGGAAGTCGGCAATCTTCGTCTTCATCGGCGTGCGCCAGCGGCCGATCAGGCCGGCGAGTTCGCCGATCCGCGGCGGCAGCACGCGCTCGATCATCTCGCGGACGCGGCGCGCGACGACAGGCGACGAACCGCCGGTGCCGATCGCCACGACGACGTCGCCGCGATCCACGATCGCCGGGAAGATGAAGGTCGAGTGCGAAATCTCGTCCATGACATTGACGGGAACGCCGGCGGCTCGGGCCTTGGCGGCAAGCGGCGCGGCGAGATCGCCGGCACCCGCGCAGAGCAGCGCGATGGCGCAGCAGAGGTCGGGCGCGCTCGGGTCACCGTCCATGAAACTAATGCGGGCGCGGTCGGCTTCGGCAATTCCGGCGAGATCGCGGTTGCCGTCGGTCACGTACCAGCGCACGCGCGCTCCGGCCGAAAGCAGCAGCCGAAGCTTGGCGCGCGCCATCTCGCCGCCGCCGACCAGCACTACTGGTCCCGTCGCGAGATCGAGGAAGACCGGAAGAAACCGCATGACCGCTCCATGACCCGTCGGGCCGAAACCCACTCGGGTCTCCCAGAATTATTTTCTACGTGGAAGCCTTACAAGCCGCGCCGCAACATAACCATTCCTTTACACGGCGGCAGCAGTGCGGGGAATTTTCATCCCTCAGGAGCGCGCCGCGGAGATAGCCATTCTCCGGCGCTCAGCAGCTTCTCGATGCCAACCGTCGCCGTCGCGGTCGGTTCCGGTTTGGGCGGCTTCACACGCCTGCATGCGTCGACTATCTGACGGCCACCGCAGCCGCCGATTGCAGCGTCTTGCGATGTCTTTTGTCCGACAAGGAGCTCACGTGAATCGCTTGTCCCTCGCTCTGCTCGCCGGCCTCGGCGCGCTCGTCACCACGATGCCCGCGCAGGCGCAGGGCCCGGCAACGCTGCTCAACGTCTCCTACGACATCGCCCGCGAACTGTACGTCGAGATCAATGCAGCCTTCGTGCCATATTGGAAGCAGAAGACCGGTCAGGACGTCACCATCAATCAGTCGCACGGCGGCTCGTCGCGGCAGGCACGCTCGATCCTCGAAGGGCTCGAGGCCGATGTCGTGACTTTTAATCAAGTCACCGACGTTCAGGTGCTGCACGACAAGGGCAAGCTGATCCCGGCTGATTGGGCCAAGCGCCTGCCCAATAATTCATCGCCGTATTACTCGCTGCCCGCGTTCCTGGTGCGCGCCGGCAATCCGAAGAACATCAAGGACTGGGACGATCTGGTGAAGCCGGACGTCAAGGTGATCTTCCCGAACCCCAAGACCTCCGGCAACGCGCGCTACACGTATTTGGCGGCCTACGCGTTCGCCAAGCACAAATACGGCAACGAGGCCGAAGCGGATGCTTTCATCAAGAAGCTGTTCGCCAACGTGCCGGTGTTCGACACCGGCGGCCGCGCCGCGACGACGACCTTCGTCGAGCGCCAGACCGGCGACGTCCTGATCACTTTCGAGGCCGAAACCGACGCGATTCGCGACCTCGCCGGCGCCGACAAGTATCAAGTGGTGGTGCCTCCGACGAGCCTTTTGGCGGAGTTCCCCGTGACGGTGGTCGACAAATACGCCGATAAGCACGGCACGCGGGTGCTCGCCACCGCCTATCTGGAGTATCTGTATTCGCCCGAGGGCCAGACCATCCTGGCCAAGGCCTATAACCGCGTTCACGAGCCGTCGGTCGTCGCCAAGTTCAAGGACAAGTTCCCGGACGTGAAGCTGTACCGCGTCGAAGACGAATTCGGCGGCTGGGACAAGCTGACGGCCGACCACCTCGCCTCGGGCGCCAAGCTCGATCAGTTGTTCGGGGGACGGTGAGGCCGGCGGCGCTACTGAGCAACACCCTGAACGTTCGTCATTCCGGGGCGCGCGTAGCGCGAGCCCGGAATCCATAACCACCGCCGGGAGTATGGATTCCGGGCCTGCGCCCAAGAGGGCGCATCCCGGAATGACGAACGCGAGTTTTTCCGTCATTGTGAGCGAAGCGAAGCAATCCAGCCCAGTGCACTGAACTGGATTGCTTCGTCGCTTCGCTCCTCGCAATGACGAAGCGGTCAGCACTACACAGCAATGCGCTCTCACTTGAGCTTTCTCTAACTCACCCCCACCCGGATCACCCCTTGCGACGCAGCGTCATTCCAGGTTTCGGCCTCAGCCTCGGCATCACCGTGCTGTATCTCGGCGCGATCGTGTTGTTGCCGTTGGCGGCGTTGGTGCTCAAGGCGGCGGATATCGGGCCGGCGCAACTGTGGGCGATCCTGTCGTCGCCGCGCACTCTGGCTGCGATCCGCCTGACGGTGACGATGGCGCTGGCGGCGACGCTGTTCAACGCGGTGTACGGCGTGCTGCTGGCCTGGGTGCTGGCGCGCTATCAGTTTCCCGGCAAGCGCGTGCTCGATGCGCTGGTCGATGTGCCGTTCGCACTTCCGACTGCCGTGGCCGGTCTGGCGCTGACGGCTTTGTTCTCCAAGACCGGCTGGTTCGGCCCACCGCTCGAAGCGCTCGGCATCGGCGTGGTGTACACGCCGCTCGGTATCGCCATCGCCATGGCGTTCACCTCGATTCCGTTCGTGGTCCGCACCGTGCAGCCGGTGATTGAGGATCTCGGCACCGATGTCGAGGAAGCCGGCCGCTCGCTCGGCGCCAACGATCTGCAGATCCTCGTCCGCGTCATCCTGCCGTCGATCTTCCCGGCGCTACTGGCCGGCTGTTCGCTGTCGTTCGCCCGCAGCCTCGGCGAATTCGGCGCGGTGATCTTCATCGCCGGCAATCAGCCGATGAAGACCGAGATCGTGGCGCTGCTCGCCTTCATCCGACTCGAGGAATACGACTACCCGGCTGCCGCGGCGATCGCCGTGGTCATGCTGGCGATGGCGTTCACGATGCTGATCATCACCAATGCGGTGCAGGCTTGGCAGCTGCGCTATCTCGGCCGGGGAGGCGTGTGATGGAGAAGCCGACGCCGCCGAAGGACTGGATGGTGACGCCGGTCGGCGCCGGCCCGGTGACGCGCGTCGTCGTGCTCGGCATCGTGCTGGTGCTGACGCTGCTGATGCTGGTGGCGCCGCTCGCCGTCATCCTGGTCTCGGCGTTTTCTCAAGGCGTCGGCGTCTTTGTCCGCAACCTAGCCGATCCCGGCACGCTGCACGCCATCTTCCTGACCACGCTGACCGCGCTGATCGCGGTGCCGATCAACATCCTGTTCGGTCTCGCCGCGGCATGGACCGTCACCAAGTTCGACTTCCCCGGCCGCACGTTCCTGATCGCGCTGATCGAGCTGCCGTATTCGATCTCGCCGATCGTTGCAGGTGTCGCCTATCTGTTCGTCTACGGCTCGCAGGGCCTGTTCGGGCCGCTGCTCGAGCAGTTCGGCATCAA
>NZ_BADD01000277.1 GCF_000333455.1 Rhodopseudomonas sp. B29 | reverse complement strand
CGGTTGCGGCCCCGGTTCGCGACGGTCACAAAGCTTTACGCGGCGAGTCCATGCGATAATTGATTTGCGTCAACCGCGATCGGCACGCAAAAATGCCAGTGCCGTGTTCGCGATCCGGCGAGAACATGGTGGATGGAAGATGGAGTCTCGCATGGCGGTGTTCGAACTCGGGCGGACGGCATGAGCGCCGCGCCCGAACTGAATGCGGTCGGCGACGGCGAGACCCTGGAGCTGCATCCCGGCGGCGCCTGGACCGCCAGCCATTCGGCGGCACTGGAGCGCCTATTCGACGACCTTGCCCCGAAGATCGCCGCGGCCAAGTCGCTCACCATCGACATGAGCGAGGTCCACGAGATCGACACGCTCGGTGCCTGGCTGCTCGAGAAGACATCGCGCGATGCTGCGCGGGCCGGGCGGACGGCGGAGTTCAAAGGTATCTCGGCGCAGTTCGCCGGATTGATCGAAGAAGTCCGCCAGGTCAATCGCCGCGCTCCGACGCCGCACCCCAAGCCCAACCCGGTTATCGCCCGGCTCGATCAGGTCGGTCGCGCCGCCTGGAGCGCCACGGCCGACGTCGCGGTGTTTCTCCAGATGCTCGGCGCGCTGGGCGCAGCTCTGCTCGGCGTGCTGCGCCGGCCGCGCTCGCTGCGGCTGACCTCGCTGACCTACCAGGTCTATCGGGTCGGCTTCCAGGCGATCCCCATCATGGTGCTGATCACCTTCCTGATCGGCGCCATCATCGCTCAGCAGGGCATATTCCATTTCCGCAAATTCGGCGCCGAGTCCTACGTGGTCGATATGGTCGGCATCCTGGTGCTGCGCGAGATCGGCGTGTTGATCGTCGCCATCATGGTGGCGGGGCGCTCCGGCAGCGCCTACACGGCCGAACTCGGCTCGATGAAGATGCGCGAGGAGATCGATGCGCTCTCGACCATGGGGCTCGATCCGATCGAGGTGCTGATTCTTCCGCGCATCATCGCGCTCATCATCGCGCTACCGATCCTCACCTTTATCGGCTCGATGGCGGCGCTTTATGGCGGCTTGCTCACCGCCTGGTTCTACGGCGGCATGCAGCCGTCGGTGTATATCGCGCGGCTGCACGAGGCGGTGTCGCTGTCGAGCTTCGAGGTCGGGATGTGGAAGGCGCCGTTCATGGCGCTGGTGATCGGCATCGTCGCCTGCAGCGAAGGGCTGCGCGTCGCCGGCAGCGCCGAGTCGCTTGGCCTGCAGACCACCACGTCGGTGGTCAAATCGATCTTCCTGGTGATCGTGCTCGACGGGCTGTTCGCCGTGTTCTTCGCTTCGATCGGGATGTAGCGATGGACGCACTCGCCGAACTCTACGCCATCCGCGTCGCCGATCTCGTCGTTTCGTTCGGCCGCCAGACCGTGCTGGATCATCTCTCGCTCGACGTCCGCCGCGGCGAAATCCTTGGCCTCGTCGGTGCGTCGGGCGGCGGCAAGTCGGTGCTGATGCGCACCATCATCGGGCTGATCCCCAAGCAGGGCGGCCATATCGAAGTGATGGGCCGCGACACCGCGCGCGGCTTCGGCCGTGCCGGCGATTCAGCCGCCGCCACCTGGGGCATTTTGTTCCAGCAGGGCGCGTTGTTCTCGTCTTTGACCGCGCGGCAGAACGTGCAGTTTCCGCTGCGCGAGATGCTCGACATGTCGGACAGGCTGCGCGACGAGATCGCCACCGCCAAGCTCGACATGGTCGGCATCGCGCCCGACGACTGGGACAAGTATCCGGCGCAGCTGTCCGGCGGCATGACCAAACGCGTCGCGCTGGCGCGCGCACTGGCGCTCGATCCCGGCATCGTGTTTCTCGACGAGCCGACCAGTGGCCTCGATCCGATCGCCGCCGGCGATTTCGATCAGCTCATCAAGACGCTGCAGACCACGCTGGGCCTTACCGTCTTTATGGTGACGCACGATCTCGCCAGCCTCAACGTCGTCTGCGATCGCGTCGCCGCGCTCGCCGACGGCAAGATCGTGGCCATCGGTCCGATGCACGATCTTCTCCAATCCGATCATCCCTGGGTGCGGGCCTACTTCCACGGCAAGCGCTCGGCGATGCTCCAGCCCAAACACGATTGAGAACAGGACTAACCGATGGAAACCCGTGCTCCCTTCGTGATCGTCGGTGCCTTTGTACTTGCTGCCATCCTGGCGGTGTTCGGCTTCGTGTTCTGGCTGCACAACACATCCGGCGTCGGTGCCCGCACCGCCTATCACATCCAGTTTCGCGATCCGGTACCCGGCCTGCTGGTCGGCGCCGCGGTGCTGTTCAACGGCATCCGTGTCGGCGAAGTTACCGCGCTCGGGCTGGCGCCGAACGATCCGCGCCGGGTGAATGCCACCATCGCGGTGTCGCCCGATACGCCGATCAGGCCGGACACCAAGGTCGGCCTCGACTTCCAGGGCCTGACCGGCGTGCCGGTGGTGGCGCTCGAAGGCGGCAAGGATCTGACCGGCTCGGCAATCGCCACCACGCTCGTCGCCGAACCCGGTGCCGGCATGAGCATGACGCAAGCCGCGCGCGAGGCGCTGCGCAAGGTCGATAGCGTGCTCGGCGACAATGCTCGGCCGCTGAAGGAGACCGTCGCTAACCTCAAGAACTTCTCCGAATGGCTGGCGAGCAAGACCGGCCGGCTCGATGGCATCCTCGGCGGCGTCGAACGTATGACGGGCGCCAACGAGCCGGTGGTCAAGAAGGTGGTGTACGACCTGCCGGCGGCGACCGACTTTGGCCCGCCGACGGCGACGCTCAAGGGCCAGCTCACGATCGCCGATCCGACCGGTGTGTTGATGTTCGACACCCAGAAGATGCTGGTCGCGCCCAATCTCGATCTGCCGGCCTTCGCCGGTGCGCAATGGAGCGACACCACCTTCAAGATGCTGCAGGAGAAGCTGATCCAGAGCTTCGAGAACTACGACATCGCCCACGCGCCGATGAAGCCGAATGATTCGGTGCAGCCTGAACATCAGCTCCTGATCGACGTCCGCAGTTTTCAGATTACCGGCCAAGCTGCAGGTGATGGCGAACTCAGCGCCACGATCGGTTTCGGCGCGCGATTGATCGACAAAGACGGTAAGCAGATGGCTGCCAAGCTGTTCGAGCAGAGCAGCAAGCTCGACCGGCCAGATCCAGCGGCCGGGGTGACGGCGTTCGGAAAGGCGTTCGATGCGATCGCCAAGGAGCTTGTGCCGTGGGTGGCCGCCGGCCTGTCAAGCAGCGAAACCGATGCTGCGGCAGAAGCACCGCACGCGCTAAAATCCGGTACTCAGAAACCTGCTATTCCAGCGACTTCAAATACACCAAGAGGTCGTTGATCTCGTCTGGCTCGAGTTCGAACGCCGGCATCTTGGGATGCCCGGTATAGATCCCCTCGGCGAAAGCCTCCGCCAGGGTTTCGATCGGATAGCGTTGATGCAGCGTGCGAAATGGCGGCGCGGGCTTGAAGCGGCTGCGTCCGGAGCGACCGATGGCATGGCAGCGGGCGCAATGCGCCTTGGCGTAGGTGTATCCACGCCGCTCAGCTTGTGCCGTCTCGCTCCGCACCTCTGATCGCGTTGCGGATTGGGCCGTGCTGATCATCAAAAGCAGAATAGCCAAGCCGGCAAAAGTGCATCGCATCGGCTGCTCGATAGGTACAACGTCGCATTGCTTACCATGAAGCAGTGCTCGACCTGGTCCTTGATCTGTGTCAAGCAGTCTTGACGATTTGCAAACATATTGGCCGTCCCCGCGCATGTTGCGCGATCAATCGACGGCAGCGCGCGGCAGGATTGTTTCTGGCCACGGCATGGAGTGATGGATGCCGCACCTCGCTTTTCCGAGTACGTCGCTCGACGGATTCAAATGTGAAACGCATTGCGCGGTGCGTCCGCTGGCGATTTGCGGCGAACTGGGCCCCGCGGAGCATGAAGAATTCGAGCGCATGGCGCAGCATGTGCGCTATGGACCGAAGGAAGCGCTGTTTTCCGAGGATGAAGTCGCCGATTCGGTCTACAGTCTGATCGAAGGTATTGCGCGGCTGTACAAGCTGCTGCCGGACGGCCGCCGTCAGATCATCGGCTTTGCGCTGCCGGGTGATTTCCTCGGCATGGCGCCGGGTAATCGCTACTCGTTCTCCGCCGATGCGATCGGCGCCGTCACGGTCTGTAAATTTTTCCGTGGTCCATTCCTGCGTTTCATCGAGAACCGCCCGCAGATGCTGCTGCGAATGAACGACTTTGCGACCCGCGAGCTGAGCCTGGCGCAGGATCAGATGCTGCTGCTCGGCCGCCGCTCGGCCGAAGAGAAGGTCGCCGCCTTCCTGGTCGCTTGGCGCGAGCGGCTGGCCCGGCTCGATGGCGTCACCAAAACCGTCAGCCTGCCGATGGGCCGCCAGGACATTGCCGATTTCCTCGGTCTGACGATCGAGACCGTGAGCCGCACCTTCACCAAGCTGGAGCGGGAAAAACTGATCGTGATCGTCCCGGACGGGGTGCGCGTACTGGATCCGAAACGCTTCGACGCGCTCGCCGCGGCCTAACGCGTTTCTCGTCTGTCGCGCACTGCTTCGGGATCGTGAGGCCCAAAGATGCGCGACAAGCTGCGCGACGACACGTCGGCCCTGCTGCGGGCTCGGCACTACTTTTACGAAATCCTCGAAGCTCATGCCCAGACGTCACGCGCCGGCGTGATCGTCAATCGGGTCATCGTC
>NZ_BADD01000278.1 GCF_000333455.1 Rhodopseudomonas sp. B29 | reverse complement strand
TAGCGAGGCCGCGCGCGCCATCGTCGAAACCGCGCTGAGCGAGGGGCCGCTCCTGGCTCGATCCACTGGAAATCTCGGCGCTGCTGTCCGCTTACCAAATCCCGATGATCCCCACGCTGGCGGCGACCAGTCCGGATGCGGCCGCTGCCTGGGCGGCGCCGTTCCTGGCGCAGGGCGTCACGGTCGTAGTGAAGATCCTGTCGCGCGACATTCCGCACAAGTCCGAGATCGGCGGCGTCGTGCTCAACCTCACCTCGGTCGAGGCGGTGCGCAGCGCCGCGCAGGACATCCTCGCTCGCGCGGCTCGGCTGCGGCCCAAGGCAAAGCTCGACGGCGTCATGGTGCAGCCGATGATCCTGCGGCCGAAGGCGCGCGAGCTGATCATGGGTATCGCCATCGATCCGACCTTCGGGCCGGTGATCGTGTTCGGCCATGGCGGCATCGGCGTCGAGATCGTCGACGACAAATCGCTGGCGCTGCCGCCGCTCGATCTGCCGCTCGCCGATGCGCTGATCGCCCGCACCCGTGTCTCCAAGCTGCTCGGCGCCTATCGCGACGTGCCGGCGGTGAAGCAGGACGCGGTGGCGCTGACGCTGGTGAAATTGTCGCAGATGGCGGCAGACCTGCCGGAGATCGCCGAACTCGACATCAATCCGCTGCTCGCCGACCAGAGCGGCGTGGTGGTGATCGACGCGCGCGTCGCCATCACCAAAGCGAAGCGCCGTTTCGCCGGCCTCGGCAACACGCATTTCGCCGTCAAGCCTTATCCGTCCGAGTGGCAGCGCCATCTCGTCATCAAGGACGGATGGCGCGTGCTCGCGCGGCCCATCAGGCCCGACGACGAGCCGGCGATCCACGACTTCCTTTCGCACGTTACGCCAGAAGATCTGCGGCTGCGCTTCTTCGCCGCGATGAAGGAGTTCACCCACAATTTCATCGCGCGACTGACGCAGATCGACTACGCCCGCGCCATGGCGTTCATCGCCTTCGACGAGGTCACCGGCGAAACGCTCGGCGTCGTCCGCATCCATTCGGACTCGATCTACGAAAGCGGCGAATACGCCATCCTGCTGCGCTCCGACCTCAAGGGCAGGGGACTCGGCTGGGCGCTGATGAAGCTGATGATCGACTACGCCCGCGCCGAGGGCCTGAAATACGTCACCGGCCAGGTGCTGCGCGAAAACCACCCGATGCTGAAGATGTGCCGCGACCTCGGCTTCGCCTGCAAAAGCGACCCGGCGGAGCCTGATATCCTGCACGTGACATTGCCGCTGACCGCAGAGGCGGCAGCGGGGAAGGGCGCGTAGTTTCCGTCGTCACTCCAAGCAACAACGTCATCCTGAGGCGCCGCCGCGACAGCGGCGGCCTCGAAGGATGAGCCACAGGTTCGGCGGCAGGCTCCGCGCGTGTAGCAGTCATCCTTCGAGGCTCGCTTCGCTCGCACCTTGTATTAGAGCGACCTGCTATCTTTGATCATTCCTTGCGAGGAATGCCCCGTTCCGGACGGCCATCCGGAACGGGGCGCCGGTCGACGGATCGTCTGCGCCTCAGCCTTTTGGGCTGATCCTGAGCAAGATCGCGATCGGCTCTTCATCAGGCCCGGATGGTTGAAGGAACCAAGGGTTCGCATCACAAGGAAGGGATGACGAAGATGGCCAAGCTTAGCATGGTCTGCGCCGGCATCGACATTGGCAAATTCAAGCTCGATGCGGCGGTCAATGGGTCGAACGAGTACCTGCAGGTCGACAACTCGCCGGACGGCTATCTCGCTTTGACGGCCTGGCTGCGCCGGCATCGGGTCAAGCGGGTCGGGATGGAAGCCAGCGGAGGCTACGAACAGCCGGTGATGGCGGCACTGCGCCGCGCCGGCTTCGTCGTGGTTTGTCTGCAGCCGATGCAGGTTCGCGCCTACGCGACCTTCAAGCTGCAACGCGCCAAGAACGACCGGATCGACGCCGCCCTGATCGCGACCTGTACGGCGGCGGTCGCCGAAGTTCGGCCTCCGCCAGACCCGCGATTCGCGGCCCTTGCCAGCCGGTTGACCATGATCGAGCAACTCACCGAAGACGTCGCCCGGCTCAAGACCCGCTGCGAAGCCTGTCGCGACCCGCACATTCTGGAGTTTTGGCGGGCCGAGATTGCTCGCCTCAAAGCCTGCATCCGCGCCGAGCTCAAACAGCTCGTCGCCGACATCCGCAACCAGCCCGACCTCTCGGCACGGCTCGACCTGATCACCAGCGTCGATGGTGTCGGTCCGCGTACCGCCGTCGCCGTGCTGATCCGGATGCCTGAGATCGGCAACGTCAGCCGTGAACAGGCCGCGGCACTGGCCGGCCTCGCTCCCTATGACGACGAAAGCGGAAGCCGAACCGGCCAACGCCACATCGCCTTCGGCCGCGAACGGCTCAGGACCAGCCTCTACGCTGCGGCGCTGCCAGCCGCCTTCAAGTGGAATCACGAACTCGTCGCGACCTACCGACGGCTGACCGCCAAGGGCAAGCCTCACAAACTCGCCCTCGTCGCCTGCGCCCGCAAGCTGATCATCTTCATCAACACAGTCGTCGCCCGCGGTACACCTTGGATCGCTAAATCAGCGGCGATCTAATGGTTGCTCAGGATGACGGTACTTTGCGTGTCTACGCGAGTATTTCCTCGTCATTGCGAGGAGCGAAGCGACGAAGCAATCCAGCCCAATGCAAGGAGCTGGATTGCTTCGCTGCGCTCGCAATGACGAATGGTGAGGTTGTCTACAGCCTGCTCACCGCGACGACGCGAAACGTATGCATGCCGCCGTCTTCATTGATCGAGACGTATTCGCCTTGCACGAAGCGTTCGTCGCCGAAATGATAGCCGGCTTCGTCGGGGAGGTGGTCGACGTCGTCGTATTTGAACGCCCAGGAGCCGCCGGGGCGGTGCACCAGATGGCCGAGACTGTCGGGCTGCTGCGGGCGCTGCCGCGCCACGCGGCAGGCGTCGCGATGCTTTTTCCAGATCTCGGCGTCGATGCGATCATCGGGCGCCAGCGGTGCGACGATCACATAGGCGATGTGGGCTTCGCCTTCGGGATGTCCCGGCTCGCGCGCGAGCTCGAGGCGAATCTGGCGGAAGCAGGCGGC
>NZ_BADD01000279.1 GCF_000333455.1 Rhodopseudomonas sp. B29 | reverse complement strand
GAGCGCTGCGCCCTGCTGGCGAGGTGATCGCGCATCGCGAAGATCTTGATCCGCGTCAAGGTTCGACGGCAGATCGTGGCGATCTTCCGCAATGGTGCTACGCAGGTTTAACCACTCTGCACGCTACATTCTCTTGACCTGGATGTGACAGAGGGAAGTCACAGACGTCGTCCATTATGTGTAGAAACCGCGGCTGCCATCGCGATTGCAGCCGGGCCACAATGGATCATCCATCGCAACCGACCTGTTCGATCCGTAGAGCTTGCAGGTGATCATGCCGCAGACAGACCTCGCCACAGTCGCTTCCGGCGGCCAGCCCGCCCTGCAGGAATCCGCCAAACACGCCGGCCCGAGCGACAGCGACCGCGCGCTGCATGCCGCGCTGGCGCCGCTCACCGGCGGCTTGTCACCGTCGGCACTCGGCATGGCCTATGCGGACTGGCTGTCGCATCTGGCTTGGTCGCCATCGCGCCGTCTCGATCTCGCCAGCGACGCGCTGCGCCGTGCCTCCCAACTGGCCGAAGCGACGGTCAGGCCGGCGCCGCCGTGGTCGCTGATCGCGCCGCAGCCGCAGGATCGCCGCTTCGCCGCGCCGGACTGGCGGCAGCCGCCGTTCAACCTGATGGCGCAGGCCTTCCTGCTCGCAGAAGAATGGTGGCACGACGCTACGACCGGGATTCGCGGCGTGTCGCGGCAGAACGAGAAGATCGTGGAATTCTCGGTCAGGCAATTGCTCGACGTGTTCGCGCCGTCGAACTACGCGGCGACCAATCCGGAGGTGATTCGCCGTACGTTCGAGAGTCGCGGTGAAAACTTCGCCGCGGGACTGCAGAACTGGTCCGAAGACGTGCTGCGGTTGACGCCGCATCAGGACGGGACCGCGCACGAGTTCAAGGTCGGCAAGGACGTCGCGGTGACGCCCGGCAAGGTGGTGTATCGCAACGAGCTGATCGAGTTGATCCAATATGCGCCGGCGAGCGAACAGGTGCATCCCGAGCCGGTGCTGATCGTGCCGGCCTGGATCATGAAGTACTACATCCTCGATCTGTCGCCGCAGAATTCACTGGTGAAGTATCTCACGGAGCACGGCTTCACCGTGTTCATGATCTCGTGGCGCAATCCCACCGCCGCCGATCGCGACGTCTCGCTGGAAGACTATTGCCGGCTCGGCGTGATGGCGGCGCTCGACGTCGTCGGCCGCATCGTGCCGGACCAGAAGGTCCATGCCGCCGGCTATTGCCTCGGCGGCACGCTGCTGTCGATCGCCGCTGCTGCGATGGGCCGCGAC
Source organism: Rhodopseudomonas sp. B29 (assembly GCF_000333455.1). Taxonomy (GTDB): domain Bacteria; phylum Pseudomonadota; class Alphaproteobacteria; order Rhizobiales; family Xanthobacteraceae; genus Rhodopseudomonas. The sequence continues at coordinate 4,435 of NZ_BADD01000279.1, read as the reverse complement.
GGCGACGATCGCCTCAAGAGCGTGACGCTGTTCGCCGCGCAGACCGATTTCACCGAGGCCGGCGAGCTGACGCTGTTCATCAACGAGAGCCAGGTCGCCTTCCTGGAAGACATGATGTGGAAGCGCGGCGTGCTCGACACAACGCAGATGTCCGGCGCGTTCCAGATGCTGCGCTCCAACGACCTGATCTGGTCCAAGATGGTGCGCGAATATCTGATGGGCGAACGCTCCGAGGCCAGCGACCTGATGTCCTGGAATGCCGACGCGACCCGGATGCCGTATCGGATGCATTCGGAGTACTTACGCAAGCTGTTCCTGGACAACGACCTCGCCGAGGGCCGCTACATGGTCGACGGCCGCGCGATCGCACTGTCCGACATCCACACGCCGATGTTCGTGGTCGGCACCACGCGCGATCACGTCGCGCCGTGGCGCTCGGCCTTCAAGATCCATCTGCTGGCGGATGCCGAAGTGACCTTCTGCCTCACCGGCGGCGGCCACAATGCCGGCATCGTGTCGCCGCCGGGTCCCAAGGCGCATGGTTACCAGGTGATGAAGAAGGAAGCCGACGGTTCTTATGTCGGGCCCGACGAGTGGCAGGCTCAGGCGCCGCATGCCGACGGCTCGTGGTGGACCGAATGGGTCGGCTGGCTCGATGCACGCTCGGGCGAGAAAGTCGCGCCGCCGCCGATTGGCCTAGCCGGCGAACCGGCTGCGCCGCTGCCGGATGCGCCGGGCAGCTACGTGCTGCAGGTCTGATCACTGATCTTCGTCGCCGCAAGGGCGCGTTCCAGCGTCTGCTGCGGCGTGCCCGAGGCGTCGACCTTGTGCCAGTCGATGCTGTCTAGCTGATAGGCCTGCTGTTGCCGCACGATGTCGGCAGTCGCGTCCGAGGCATCGGCCAGGCGGCCTTCGACCCGCGCGATGCGGATGGCCAGATCGGCGGTGAGGTACACGCCCTCGAACGGCACCTTCGCTTTTGCCGCGATCGCCTCGATGGCGCGGCGCTCATCGCCTCTGGCAAACACGGCGTCGACGATCACCGAGTGACCCTGCCCCAAAATGCTGGCCGCTCGGGCTGCAAGGCTGCCGTAGACCTTCGCGGTGACTTCGGGCGTGTAAGCGTCGGCGCCGAGCCGCGCCGTCTCGGCGACCCCGAACGTCTGCTTGCGAACTACATCGGAGCGCAGCACCACGGCGCCCGGCAGCGGCAGCACGGCTGCCGCCAGCGACCGGGCCAGCACGGATTTGCCGGTGCCCGAGAGGCCGCCGACGGCGATCAGCCGCGGCTGCGGTGGTGTGATCAACCGAAGCGCCAGGGCAAAATAGCTTTCAGCGGTGTGTCGATTGTCTTGCCTCTCCGTCTCATCCTTGGCCGGGCGCATCAGCAAGACTTTGGCGCGGATCGCAGCGCGGATCGATTGCAGCAGCGGCAAGGCGGCGAGTGCATCAATGGAATCGTCGCCGGTCGCAGCCAGATAGCTGCTCAACAGTCCAGCGGCGGCCTCGCCGCGGCCGTAGCGCAGCAAATCCATCAGCGGGAAGGCCAGATCGTACGCGACATCGACCGAAGCAAACACTGGATCGAACTCGATCGCGTCGAACAGCACCGGCTTGCCGTCGATCAGCACGATGTTGGCCAGATGCAGATCGCCGTGACACCAGCGCACAAAGCCACGCGCGCCCCGATCGCCAAGCAGCCGGCGGTGGCGCGACAGAGCCTCACGGCTGGTGCGATCGAGCGTCGCAACTTCGTCGTCGGCAAATTCGCCAGCCGTGAAAGCGGCGGTGTTGTCGGCGATGATCGGCTCGATCGAATCGAGCCACGGCTCCGTCGCCGCGGATGGTGCAACGCGGTGCGACTGCGCGATCACCTCGGCCAGCGCGGCGACGAGGCCGGGTGTCAACGGGCCTTGTCGTGCCAGATGGTCCAGCGTCAGCCGTTCATCGAACCGCGCCATCTCGACCGCCCATTCGATCGGCTCGCCGTCGCCGCCAATCTCGAGTATGCCGCCCGCCGAGCGAGTGATCGGCACCACGCGGCGATAGATCTGCGGCGCGAAGCGGCGGTTGACCTCCAGCTCCTGCTCGCAAGCAGTTCTGCGCCGCGCCAGTGTCGAATAATCCAGAAACGGAAACCGCACCGCCCGCTTGATCTTCAGCACGCGGTCCTTGGTGAGGAACACTGCAGCGCCATGCGTGTCGATTCGCGCGACACTGGCGCCCGCATGCGTTGCCGGGTCGGCCAGGAATGCAAAGACATCCTGTTGCCGTGCTGCATCACTCGAGGTTGTTTGTTGCGCCATTAGGTCGGCCGAGAGAACATGATTAACTTATGTGAACGCCGTGCAGCACAACAGCCTCATCGTCGCCTCGGATATGTCCCTAGGTTATCTCACGGCCCTATGAAGCGGGCTCTGTTTGACCCTGATCAATTCGCTTCGAGGGTTCAGCGGCCAATTTGCCGGACGCTGCGATTAGCAGGGCGAGCGACGCGCCTGCGCATGATCGCTGACTGGACTCCGATCGATTGGATATCGTCGTGTACAAGTTTCTCGAGGCCACCGTTGCCGACCATATGACGCGCTCCGTCAGATCCGTCTCGCGCGAGATGACGATGCGCGAGCTCGAGGATCTGTTCGAGCGCGACGACTTCAACGCCTATCCGGTGGTGGAAGACGGACGGGCGATCGGACTGGTAACGAAGTACGACTTTCTGAACTGCTTCGCGTTCCATCCGACACAGATGCTGCCACACTACGACGACCTGATGAATCGCACCATCGGCGACATCATGACGCCGGACTTCATCTATGTGCACGCCGACACCAAGCTGACGCGGGTGCTGCAGCTGATGGTGGAACATCAGACCCGCAGTATTCCGGTGCTCGACGGCGCTCGCAAGCTCGCCGGCATCATCTCCCGCGAAGACGTCATCAAAGCGGTGGCGAGCTTCACCAAGGCCAAGCCGTAGCTGTCCACCGGCTCCGTGACCGTCCGCGACGTGTCGCAGCGGCAGGTGATGGAATCGGCGCGTCACCTGTAATACACAGGCTGCGGGCAATGTCGCGCGCCGTCCGCGCTCGGTCGGGCGGCGCACAGTTCGGTGGCCGGTCAGATGTCGACCTATCGATTGGACAAGGTGCTGGCGCCGCAGGGAGTGGCTGTCGTTGGTGCCAGCCCGCGCCCGGCCTCGCTCGGACGCATCATCCTGACCAATCTGCGCGACGCCGGGTTCAAGGGCAAAATCGGCGTGGTCAATCCGCGCTATCCGGAGATCGCCGGCCAGAAGACGGTCGGGACGCTGCCGGAACTCGGCTTCGTGCCCGACCTCATCGTCATCACTGCGCCGTCCCGCACCGTCGCCAAGATCGTTGCCGAGGCCGGCGAACTCGGCGTCGCCGGCGCCATCATCATTTCGACGGGCATGGGCCGCGGCAAAGGGAGCTACGCCGAAGCCGCCAACGTTGCCGCGCGGAAATCCGGCATCAGGCTGCTCGGCCCGAACTGCCTCGGCATCATGGTGCCGGGCGCCAGTCTCAACGCCAGCTTCGCGGCCCGCATGCCGCGCAAGGGCAATCTGGCGCTGATCTCGCAGTCGGGCGCCATCGCGGCCGGCATGGTGGATTGGGCGGCCGTCAAGGACATCGGGTTTTCGGGCATCGTCTCGATCGGCGATCAGGTCGATATCGACATCGCCGACATGCTCGACTTCTACGCCACCGATATCGAGACCCGGGCCATCCTTTTGTACATCGAGGCCATCACCGATGCCCGCAAGTTCATGAGCGCGGCCCGCGCCGCCGCGCGGGTCAAGCCGGTGGTGGTGGTGAAGTCCGGCCGCATGGCGCATGGTGCCCGCGCCGTGGCGACGCACACCGGTGCGCTCGCCGGCGCCGACGGCGTGTATGAAGCGGCGTTTCGCCGCGCCGGCATGCTGCGCGTCTACGATCTGCGCGAGCTGTTCGATTCGGCCGAGACACTCGGCCGCGTCAGCGTGCCGCGCGGCAAGCGCGTCGCGATCCTAACCAATGGCGGCGGCATCGGCGTGCTGGCGGTCGACCGCCTGGTCGAACTCGGCGGCGAGCCGGCGGCGCTGTCGGACGAGCTGAGTGACAAGCTCGATGCGGTGTTGCCGCCGACGTGGTCAGGCTCCAATCCGATCGATATCGAGGGCGACGCCGACACCGAGCGCTACGGCGTCGTGCTCGAGGCGCTGCTGCAGGATCCGGACAACGATGCTATCCTGGTGATGAACGTGCAGACCGCTGTGGCGGCTCCCGGCGATATCGCCAAGACGGTGATCCGGCTGGTTGGCGAGGAGCGGACGCGACGCGCGCAGGCCAAGCCGGTCTTCGCCGTCTGGGTCGGCGCCGAGGAGGCCATCACCCACGCCTTCGACGCCGCATCGATCCCGAACTATCCGACCGAAGAC
>NZ_BADD01000280.1 GCF_000333455.1 Rhodopseudomonas sp. B29 | reverse complement strand
CAAGATCGGCCTCCTGATCTGTTTCGACGGCGCAATCCCCGAGATCTTCCGCGCCATGGCGATGCAGGGCGCCGAGGTGATCGTCGATATGGCGACTTTCTTCGCGATGGACCAGGCCGACATGTGGGGCCCGGCGCGCGCGTACGAGAACGGGCTGTGGCTGGTCGCCGCCACCAAGGCCGGCTACGAGCGCTCGATCTACTATCCGGGCGGCAGCATGATCGTCGATCCGAAGGGACGCGTAATCTCCAAGGTGCCGTACGACACCCACGGCATGTCGATCGCCACCATCGATCTCGACGAAGCCGCCGACAAATCGATCTACACCGCCAACGACAAGATCGCCGATCGCCGCCCCGACACCTACGGGATCATGGCGCTGCCCTATGAGAAAACGCCGGTTTACGGCGTTGCCGATCGTCCGCTGATCCCGTCGAAATCGGTGACCAAGGTGGCGGCGGTGCAGATGCACGTCACGCCGGACTGCAGCGTCGCCGAGGTGCTCGACATGGTCGACCACACCGCCAAGCTCGGCGCCAAGGTGATCACCCTGCCCGAATACGCGTTCAGCGCGCAGTACATCCTGACGCCGGCGGAAGCGGCAGTGGCCGCCGATCAGACTGCGACGAACCTCTCAGCGACGGCCAAGATCGCCGCCCGCTACGGCTGCCTGATCGCGGCGCCGATCGTCGAGCGCGCCGCCGCCGGCCTTTACGTCACCACGGTGCTGATCGGGCCCGACGGCAAGGAGATCGGTCGCTATCGCAAGACTCACCTCACCGCCGAGGAGCGCAAATGGGCCGTCGCCGGCCACGACTATCCGGTGTTCGAGACGCCCTTCGGCCGGATCGGCGTGATGTCGGGCTATGATGCAGTATTTCCCGAGACCTCGCGTTGCCTCGGTATCGCCGCCGCCGACATCATCCTGTGGCCGGCGGCGCTGCGCGAGCCGTTCGAGCGCGAACTGCTCGCCGTGCCGCGCGCCGAGGACAACCGGGTGGCGGTCGTACTCGCCAACCGCGTCGACAGCCCCTACCCCGGCGGCAGCGTGGTGATCCCGCCGACCGGCTTCCCGCAGTGGGATATCAACATCGCCGCGCCGCGGGTGATGAAGCTCGGCGCAGTGATGCCCAAACACATCGATCTGGCGGTCTGCCGCCAGAAGCTGATGATCCCGAAGGTCGACATGTTTGCAAACCGGCTGGTGGAGACGTACGCTCCCATCGTCGCGGCGTAGTCCCGTTCGGTGGCTGTCCGGACACAGACGGCAGGCCGGCGCAATGGCGCCGGCCCCGCCGGGGAGACGGCAGCGAGCGTGGCGAAGACTCAGCGCACCATCAGGTACGACTGGAACGACGTCGTCTATTTTCTCGAGGTGGCGCGGCAGCGCAGCCTGGTCCGCGCCGCCGCCAAGCTGAAGGTCGATCACACCACCGTCAGCCGACGCGTCCGCGAACTGGAGCGCAGCCTCAACTCGACGCTATTCAAGCGCAGCAAGTCGGGCTTCACGCTGACCGAGATCGGCATGCGGCTGCTGCAATATGCCGAGGGCATGGAAAGCCAGGCCAACTCGATCGTCGAGGCGATCGGGACCGACACCGCCGATGCCGGCGGCGCCGTGCGGATCGCCGCGATGGAAGGAATCGGCAGCTTTTATCTCACGCGCTGCATCGCCGACTTCAATCGAATCTACCCGTCGATCCAGATCGAACTCATCACCGACACGCGCCTCCTCGACCTCAGCCGGCGCGAGGCCGATATCTTCGTCAGCTTCTTCAGGCCGCAGGGCAAGCGACTGTCGATCAAGAAGGTCGGGGAATTCAAGATCTCGCTGTACGCAGCCGACGCGTACTTCCGAGGACGGAGTCCGCCGACGACGGTGAAGGAGCTGGAGACCCACGCCTTCATCGATTTCATCGAGGACTACATCTACAGCAAGGAAAACCGCTGGCTGTCGGATGTGCTGCGGCCACCGCACACGATCTTTCGCAGCACCAGCCTGGTGGCGCAGTCGATTGCTGTATCGGCCGGTCAGGGCATCGCGATGCTGCCGTCCTACGTTGCCTTCGGCAACGCCGAGCTGATACCTGTCATGCCCGAACTGTTCACGACGCGCGACATCTGGTTATCGGTCCACGAAGACCTGCTGCACGTCGCGCGCATCAAGGCAGTCGTCACGTTCCTGGAAAAGCGAGTCGAGTCCGACAGAGCGTTTCTCAACACGGTCCAGAACCAGCGTCGTCGCCGGAAGCGTAGCGGCTGAGACGACGCTCAGCCCGCAAACGTCCCGTTGCGATCGCTGAACAGGTCGAGCGGCGATGGGGCGCGGACGTCGGGGGTTCGGGACAGCGTAACGGGCGCGGCCTGGGCCGGCGCCGAACTGTTGTTCCAGATCTGCGCGACCGCGGGCGACACGGCTTCGCTGCGATCGCCGCCGATGAACAGCGTGCGGAACATCGGGTCATTACTCCGCTGAACCGCGGCGGTAGTGCCGTTCACCGATGCGGCCGGCGAAGACGTGCCGGAGGCCGGCGTGGGATTGCGAACGTCGGGGAAGCCGGACAGATAGGCCGCATCGGCGTCGGACGCCTGCATTGCCGACGCAAGCGTCACCGGCGAATTGGTCGAGACGCCGACCGAGGCCATCGCGCTTTTGGTAGCCGAAGAACCGGCCGCTGCGTCGTAGCGCGCCGACAGATTGGCGTAGACCTGCGCCACCGTGCGCGGGCTGCCGCTTTGATCGTAGAAAATCGATGCGTTGGCGGCGGCCGCGTTGGGAAACAGCGTCGCGCCGATCGCATTCGGATTGTCGGTGGCGTTGTTGATCAGCTTGGCGGCGCCGTTCACTCCCATGAAGTGCGCCATGTAGAGTTCGGCGTCGGACGGCCGCCGGCCGATCTCGCCGGTGAGCTTGAAGCTGTTGGACTGGGTCAGTACCCCGGCCATCGCAGAGGAGACCGCCGGATCGTTGCGCAGATCCATGATGGCTTTGCGGGCCGCCGGATCGCTGACCGAGTAGCTGCCGGAATCGGACTTGCTGATCGCGTCGGCATATTGGCCGAAGCCGAGCGCGGAGCCCGCTTCCTTCACGGTGCCGAGCCAGGTCTGCTCGATGAATTGAAACAGCCCCTTGGCCGACGACGTCGTCGCCTGGGCACTCGGGTTGAAGTTGGATTCCATCTTGGCGGTGGTGAGCAGATATTCGAAGCTGGCTCCCGTGGCGTTGGCCGCCTGCCTGATCGCGCCGGCAATGCCAGTGCGCGCCGGATCAACGACCGTAGCTCCCGAATTCGTCGCGTCGACGGCCATCTGCCCCCCGCTCCCCCACGCGAGCGCCTATCCCACCGAGGCGCAGAGTGCGGGAATTATGGTTAACAGAGGGTTAATTCGCCTTCAGCGCGCCTACTTCCCGTACACCTTCTCCGGGTCGAACTTCTGCTCGGCGTCGACCTTGGTCAGGACCGGCTCGCCGTCGGCGCCGCGGTCGATGCGGCGATAGAAGCAGGAGTGGCGGCCGGTGTGGCAGGCGGCGCCGCCGGTCTGGTCGACCTTGATCCAGACCGCGTCCTGATCGCAGTCGACGCGCATCTCCAGCACGCGCTGAACGTGGCCAGAGCTCTCGCCCTTCTTCCACAGCCGCTTGCGCGAGCGGCTGTAGTACCAGGCCTCGCCCGAATCGATCGTGCGCCGCAGCGCCTCGTCGTTCATGAAGGCGACCATCAGCACATCGCCAGTGCGTGCATCGGTGGCGACGCAGGTGACGAGGCCATGCGCGTCGAACTTCGGGCGGAGCGTGATGCCCTCTTCGACGTCGTCGAGCGCGGGCGATGCGGCTGCAGCTGGATCGGACACGGTTAAGACCTCTCGGGCCGCGCGCGGCGCCCGAGCGTGGGAGCCGCGGCAGCGATCAGCTCGGCTGGCGCACCAGCGCCATGAAGCGGGCCTGTTCGGCCGGGTTGTCGCGGAACATGCCGGTGTAGCGGCTGGTGAAGGTCGAGGCACCCTGCTTGCCGATGCCGCGCACCGACATGCAGGTGTGCTCGGCCTCGATCAGCACGGCGACGCCGCGCGGCTTCAGAACCTCGTCGATCGCCGCGGCGATCTGGGCGGTGAGATGCTCCTGGGTCTGCAGGCGATGGGCGAAGATGTCGACCAGCCGCGCCAGCTTGGAGAGGCCGACGACCCGCTCTACCGGCGTGTAGGCGATGTGCGCCTTGCCGTAGAACGGCATGACGTGATGCTCGCAATGTGAGGTGAAGTGGATGTCGCGCACCAGCACGAAATCGTCGTAACCGGCGGTCTCTCCGAATGTGCGGTTCAGCACCTCGGCTGGCGATTGGTGATAGCCCTGGAACAGCTCGTCGTAGGCCTCGACGACGCGGCGCGGGGTGTCGAGCAGGCCTTCACGGCTGGTGTTCTCGCCCACATAGGCCAGCAGCGTCTTGACCGCGGCCTCGGCCTCGGCGCGTGACGGCCGCGGCTGATCGGGCGCCACGGCGGCCGTCAGGAACTCGGCCGGGTCGAGTTCAGAAGGGTGGAAGTCCGTCTTAGCGTCGGCGGCGGGAATCGCCCCACGTAGCGGCTTGATCTTGGCGTCCATCGTTCACTCCGTTCGACCGGCCGCGGACAAAGTCCAACAGCCGGATGTGTCACCGGGCAGACGGGACAGCCGTCTTGATCCCTCTGGCGCCCTCCCGCGCCAACCCGTTGGGCCGTCACGACGATTGCGCACGGCGGAAGCCTGATCGGCATCCCGCAAGGCTTCTGTTCGAAGCCGTGCCTCCTATATAAGACGACAAGCCGGAACCGCCAAGGTCGCCCTCCCCGGGCTCAGCGCGGCCGGGCCTGGAACACCGCGCCATGCTGAACGACATCTACAACAAGCGCATCATCGAACTCGCCGGCAACATCCCGCGGATCGGCCGGCTCGCCGAGCCCGATGCCAGCGCGACGGCGCATTCCAAACTGTGCGGCTCGACCGTGACCATCGACCTCAAGATGGACGGAGACACCGTCACCGACTTCGCCCATGTGGTGAAGGCCTGCGCGCTCGGCCAGGCGTCGTCGTCGATCATGGCCAGTCATGTGGTCGGCTCGACGGCCAGCGAGCTCAAGGCGCTGCGCGAGACCGTGCGCAAGATGCTGAAAGAGAACGGTGCCCCGCCCGACGGCAAATGGGCCGACATCGCCATGCTCGAGCCGGTGCGCGACTACAAGGCGCGCCACGCCTCCACCTTGCTCACCTTCGACGCCGTGGTCGACGCGATCGGGCAGATCGAAACCAAGTCCGTTTCGCATGCGACGCCCGCCGAAACAACGGCTTCGCAAGGCTGAGCATTTCCATCATTGCTGCTCGAGCGCTTCTCCGACATGAGGCTGCCCGCGTCTGTTGTCGCGCGCCTGCCGCAGCAGCAGTAACCGCCTCAGCTTAGCGCTGCGACTCCGACGCCGGCTGCGCCATGCCGCCGGTCGGCGCGGCTTCAGCGGTCTTGGTGGCGCGGACCGGAGTGGCTTGGGTGGCGCTGCGCTCGGCGGCGTCGGCCTGCGACACGAAGCGGTCCTGCACCGGCTTGGCGACCGCGGCGAGCGCCTTGGTACGGTCGGCCGGCAGGCCGGGCAGCAGATCGGCGATCATCTGCGTCGTTATCAAATGCGTATCGCGGAGCTCGTCGCGCGACATCTCGTGCAGGTCTTCCCACGGCGGCACGCTGAGCGCCAGCGAAAGCAATTCGCCGGTACCGCCCATATCAAACGTGTACTTGGCGAGCCGGCCGATGTCGCGCTCGACGATACTCATGTCCTGCGCCGAGTAGCTGGCGGCGCGCGCGTCGTCGGCGCGGTCGCCCATCCAGATCTGATGCACCCGCACATGCGCGCCTTCGGGCACGTGACGGCTGTTGCCGGCGAGCAGCAGGAACACGCACATCGACTCGCAATAGGCGCTGGGCAGGATCGTCGTGCGCGTGGGCGACGATTTATCCGTCAGCGTGGTGCCGACGGTGGTAGTCAGGCCGAGATTGCGCCAGCGCCGGCCGAGCGCGATGGCGTCGTTCACCGAACCGCCCGAGGAGTCCAACACGACTGCGGCATGCTCCAGCTTGCGGCCCGCGGCGAAATCGTCGAACGCTTTCGGCGTATCGCCGGTGACGATGCCGACAGCACTGATCCAGCCGCCGCAGCCCGGCTCGCACGCGACCCAACTAAACGTCATCGGCTGTTTGCGCGCTTCGAGGCTGGTGCCGCTGGTGACGCGATGGTTGCTGTCCGCCGCAATGCCGAGAAGAGCGAGACCGACGGCGGCGACGCGAAGCAACGCGGCGTGGGAAGATCGTGGCCGGCGAGCGACCCCAACAACGATCTTGGCAACGATCTGAGCAACAGCCTTCAAGCGACTATTCCTTCACTCCGTCAGCAAAGGCGCAAAAAGTTCCCCGCAACCCACATGATTCTTTTCACGCTCATGTTATCTAATCGTCATGGAAAACCGCCCATTGATCAATCGCAAAGCCGATCAAGAATGCTGCGACGCAGTCAAGAAACTGCGATATTTCAGCGGTGTGGCGCGATTGCCGCGGCCGCTCCAGTTCCCCGGCGCGGAACCCGGCATTGACTCGCCGCGCCGCGCGTCACATCGCTCATCGGTTAGTCAGCCTGTTAGGCGCCTGAGATGACGACACCCGTTTCACCGGACTCACCCACCGCCCTGCGCCGCTTGGCGCAGCTGCCGCGCGCGGCCGGACGCGGGCTGATCTTCGTGTACCGCGTGACCCTGTCGCCGTTGGTCGGACAGAATTGCCGGCATCTTCCGACCTGCTCCCAGTATGGTGACGAGGCGATCGGCCGCTTTGGCCTGTGGGCCGGCGGCTGGATGACGCTGGCGCGGCTGTTGCGTTGCCATCCGTTCGGAACCCACGGTCTCGACTACGTGCCGCACACCGCCCCGACCGGTGCCCGCTGGTACTTGCCCTGGCGCTATGGACGCTGGCGCGGGGTCAACGCCGAGCCGCCTTCGCAACTGTAGGATGGGGTTATTGCCCCGGCGCCTTCACAGCCAGCAACAGATTGGTCTCGTAGGGCCGCCAGCGATAACCGATGCCGAAATCGATCGCGGGCGCGCCGTCGAACAGTTCGGCGGCGCGGCGCTGGTAGCGGCCCGGGAATTCGGCGATGGGGCCTTTGTACTTACCGAACGGGGATAGCCGCCATGCCCTCGGATCGAAATTCGCAATCGGGATTCCGGAGTCGTCCTGGATAATTGTAGCGCTGTTCTTCAGCAGGAAGTCGCGCACGCTGGAGAAATTCGGAGAATGCATCAGATAGGATGCGCTCTTGATCAGGCTGTTTGCCGGCGCCAGTGTCGCGCAGAATTTGAGGAAGCCGGTCGCGGCGACGCCGGAGTTACTCAAGTCGGTCGAGAAGTAATACAGCGTCCGCGCGATGCCGTCGGCGCCGGCGAACACGATCTTGACTCCGTGCACCGCGAGCCGACCCGGCTTGACGTCCGGCGGCACGAAAGCCCCGTCCGTATCGAGCGCGACCTCACTGACCTCGCGAATGGTGTGGCCGCTGCGCGCCAAAAACACGTACAGCACCGGCAGCACGCCCGATGCGACGCTTTCGTGCAGATCCGTCTTCATCATCTTGGTGATGAAGAAGCTGAATGCCAGCACCGTCTGGATCGAGCGTTCGACGCTGCCGAGCGACGCGGCGACCGCGCCCGGCGACAGCTTCGCCAGATCCGGCACGTTGCCGACCGGCTCCAGCGCGCTCAGCACATAGGTCGTCGCTGCCGGATAGAACGCATTGGCATACAGAAAGTCCGGACCGCTGAACATGTAGTACATCGCCGGTCGCGGCGCCGCGAGGTGGCTGCGGTCCAAAC
>NZ_BADD01000281.1 GCF_000333455.1 Rhodopseudomonas sp. B29 | reverse complement strand
AGTGATGGATCGAGGTCGACAGCGCACAGCCGATCGAGCCGACCATGAACACCGCGATGGCGATCGAGAACACCATGCGGGCGCCGAACCGGTCCGCCGTCCAGCCCGACGCCGGGATGAACACCGCCAGCGACAGCAGGTAGGAGGTGATGGCCAGCTTCAGCGTCAGCGGGCTGGTGCCGATATCGGCGGCGATCGCCGGCAGCGAGGTCGCGATCACCGTGGCATCCATGTTCTCCATGAACAGCGCAGCGGCGACGATCAGCGGAATCACGCGTTCTTTGTTCATGTTTTCCGGGATTCGCGAGGGTGGGTGAGGGGCTGTACCACCGTGCCGGACCAGTCGCTATTGCGGAACAGAGCGTGGGGCTTAAATCCTGCGTGACCGGCGATCGTTCCACGGCCCGGCCGTCGAGGTGGCCGGCGCACAGACGGCGAAACTTCGCCAATTTGGTCTGTTTCTGCTAAACTCCTCTTATGATTGTGCCACTCGACCTTCCTCCTGAACTCCTTGCCGATCTCGAGCGGAAGTACTTTTGGTGGCAGCCGGTCGGCGACGCACCGCGCTCTCCTGAACGCATCCTGGCCCAGGCCATGCGCTACGCCCCTTTCGCCGAGGTCCGCCGGCTAGAGGACACGCTCGGACGCAGTCTTCTCGCGGACGTCATGCTCGGCGCGGCGCCCGGCTGGTTCGACCCGAGGTCATGGGAATTCTGGCGAGGCCGACTGCAGAGCGCTGCGGCCCGGCCCATCGCCGACGAGCCGCCAGTCAGAACCTTCGATGACGCCGACGTTTGAGCCTCGGCTGGACATTCTGCCGCCCGCGCAGCGGCAGGTTTGGCCCGAATTGGCTGCCGCCGTGCAGATGCGGTTCGTCCTTTACGGAGGCACCGCGGTCGCCCTGCATCTGGGACACCGGATCTCAGTCGACTTCGATTTTTTTGCCTCCAATCCGCTCGACAAGCCGGCCTTGGCAGCAAGACTGGGCGTGTTGTCGGGAGCCCGTACTATCCAGGATGAGGTGAATACCCTGGTGGTCGAGGCGCAGCGGCCGGCCGGCGTCGTCAAGCTGTCGTTCTTTGGCGGCTTGAAGCTTGGCCGGATCAATCCGCCGATGATGACGACAGATGGCGTTCTGTTGGTGGCGTCGCCCGAGGATCTGCTCGCCACAAAGCTCAAAGCGACTTTGGATCGCGCTGAAGCCAAGGACTACCGGGACATCGCGGCGCTGCTCAGCGCAGGCATTTCGCTGCCGCGGGCACTCGGTGGTTTTCAGGCGATGTTCGGCCAGGATGCCGGCCTTCCGCTGCGGGCGATCGGCTATTTCAAGGACGGCGACCTGCCGTCGCTGTCGGAAGAAGATCGGTCAAGGCTTCGCGCCGCGCGCGACGCCGTGGCCGATATCCCTGAAATCACTCTGGATTTCACGCCCATCACGCCAGCTTGAGCGCTCCTGCCCACGCGCAGGTGGGCTCCGCGCCGGCGGCTCTATGATTCGTCATATCGCCATGCTATCGACCGCCGCCAACCCTCCCGACGGGAACGATTCGACGGCGCTGCATCGGTGGCGCCGAGCGTGGCTCCCGTTACCTCAAACCGCCCGCGGCTCCGCGCCGCCGAAGGAGTTGGCCATGGCGTCATCGAACGGATCGTCGAAGTTTCAGGAAGCCTATACGTTCGACGACGTGCTGCTGAAGCCGGGCCTGTCGGACGTGCTGCCGTCCGAGGTCGATATCCGCTCCAAGATCACCCGCGCCATTCCGCTCAACGTGCCGATCATCGCTTCGGCGATGGACACCGTAACCGAAGCCAAGATGGCGATCGCGATGGCGCAGGCCGGCGGCATCGGCGTCATTCATCGCAACTTCGATCCCGAAGGTCAGGCGCAGCAGGTCCGGCAGGTCAAGAAGTACGAATCCGGCATGGTGGTGAACCCGCTCACCATCAGCCCCGATGCCAAGCTCGCCGACGCGCTGGCGCTGATGAATCAGTACGGCTTCTCGGGCATTCCGGTGGTCACGGGCGCGCAGGGCCATGGGCCCGGCAAGCTGGTCGGCATCCTCACCAACCGCGACGTCCGCTTCGCCACCGATCCGTCGCAGAAGGTGTCGGAGCTGATGACGCACGAAAACCTCGTCACCGTGCGCGAGGGTGTCAGCCAGGACGAAGCCAAGAAGCTGCTGCATCAGCATCGCATCGAGAAGCTCTTGGTGGTCGACGATCAGTATCGCTGTGTCGGCCTGATCACCGTCAAGGACATGGAAAAGGCGGTCGCGCATCCGCTGGCGTCGAAGGACGCGCAGGGCCGGCTGCGCGTGGCTGCCGCCACCACGGTCGGTGAGGGCGGCTTCGAGCGCACCGAGCGGCTGATCGAGGCCGGCGTCGATCTCGTCGTCGTCGACACCGCGCACGGTCATTCGCAGCGCGTGCTGGAAGCGGTGACGCGGATCAAGCGCATCTCCAACGCCGTGCAGGTGATCGCCGGCAACATCGCGACGCGCGAAGGCGCGCAGGCGCTGATCGATTCCGGCGCGGACTGCATCAAGGTCGGCATCGGCCCGGGCTCAATCTGCACCACCCGCATGGTCGCCGGCGTCGGCGTGCCGCAGCTCACCGCCATCATGGACGCGGTCGAGGCCTGCAAGGCCGCCGATATTCCGGTGATCGCCGACGGTGGCATCAAGTACTCGGGCGACCTCGCCAAGGCGCTGGCGGCCGGCGCCGACATCGCGATGGTCGGCTCGCTGCTCGCCGGCACCGACGAGACGCCCGGGGAAGTGTTCCTGTGGCAGGGCCGCTCCTACAAGGCGTATCGCGGCATGGGCTCGGTCGGCGCGATGGCGCGCGGCTCGGCCGACCGCTACTTCCAGCAGGACATCAAGGACACGCTGAAGCTGGTGCCGGAAGGCGTCGAGGGCCAGGTGCCGTACAAGGGCCCGGTCGGAAACGTCGTGCATCAGCTCGCCGGCGGCCTGCGCGCCGCAATGGGCTATGTCGGCGCCAAGGATATCGGCGAATTCCACGACAAGGCCCAGTTCGTCCGCATCACCGGTGCGGGCCTCCGCGAAAGCCACGTCCACGACGTCACCATCACCCGCGAGAGCCCGAACTATCCGGGCGGGGTGTGAGGCGGCGACGATTAGTTAGCTGCGGGTGGTCGTTCGGCGACAGTTAGTTCGCGAAACCCTCTCGTCCGTCATTCCGGGGCGCTCACGCAGTGAGCGAACCCGGAATCCCGAAGTGATTGGGCGACTCGGTGCTCGCTGCAGATTCCGGGTTCGCGAGCTTCGCTCGCGCCCCGGAATGACGAGCCAGGGGGGCGTGGCGCTCTACGACAAACGCTCGATCGAACGAGAGCGGTAATCGCCACGCGTCCGTCTCGTCCCAGTTGGCGGAAGCCGTGTGCTCGCCTACAGTTCGCCGCAACATCAGAGGGGAAACATCATGTCCAAGTGTGAGCGCATCGTTTTGGCGTCGCGGCCGGCCGGGGAGCCGACGCCGGCGAATTTTCGGCTTGAAGAATTCGACATGCCGGTGGCGGGCGAGGGCGAGCTGCTGCTGCGCACGATCTGGCTGTCGCTCGATCCTTATATGCGCGGACGCATGAGCGAGGCGGCGTCCTATGCCCAGCCGGTCGCGGTCGGCGCGGCGATGGAGGGCGGCACGGTGAGCGAGGTGGTGGCGTCGAACAATCCGAAATTTGCCAAGGGCGATTTCGTGATGGGCCGCACCGGCTGGCAGACCTACTCGGTGTCGAACGGCGTCGGCATGCGCAAGCTCGACCCGGCAATGGGGCCGATCTCGACCGCCGTGGGTGTGCTCGGCATGCCGGGCATGACCGCTTATACCGGACTGCTCGACATCGGCCAGCCGAAGGAAGGCGAGACCGTGGTGGTCGCCGCTGCGTCCGGCGCGGTGGGCTCGGCGGTCGGCCAGATCGCCAAGATCAAGGGCGCGCGCGCGGTCGGCATCGCCGGTGGGCCGGAGAAGTGCGCCTACGTCAAGGATACGCTCGGCTTCGACGACTGCCTCGATCATCGCGATCCCGATCTTGCTGCCAAGCTGAAGGCGGCGTGCCCGAACGGCATCGACGTGTACTTCGAGAATGTCGGCGGCGCGGTCTTCGAGGCGGTGTTTCCGCTGCTCAACACCTTCGCCCGCGTGCCGGTATGCGGACTGATCGCGCACTACAATGATTTCGACGCGCCGCCGGCGCCGAAATGGGCCGGCATGATGATGCGCCAGGTGCTGGTCAAGCGGCTGACCATCCGCGGCTTCATCGTCAGCGACTTTGCTGCGCGCCATGACGATTTCCTGCGCGACATGTCGGCGTGGTTCCGCGACGGCAAGCTGCGCCACCACGAGAGCGTCAGCGAGGGGCTGGCCAGCGCGCCGGAAGCCTTTATCGGCATGCTGAAGGGCAAGAACTTCGGCAAGCAGCTGGTGCAGGTCGGGCCCGACAACAGCTACGACGTCTGACGCAAGGCGCGCGGCGCGGCCTCGCATTGTCATGCGGGACCGCGCCCGCTACAACGCACACACCACAGCGCCGTCCGTGAGCGGCCGAAAGGGGCTCCGCGATGTCCGTCCAGATGGTGCTGCTGCCAGTGTTCGTGCAGATCGGCCTGACCTTCGCGCTGCTGCTCGGCACCTTCGCGGCGCGTCGTCGCACGCTGAAATCGCGCGAGACCAAAATCGGCGACATCGTGCTCGGCCAGCCGAACTGGCCGGCACGCGTGGCGCAGGTCGGCAACTGCTACAACAACCAGTTCGAACTGCCGGTGTTGTTCTATGTGCTGATCGCGATCGCGTTGCCGCTTCGCCATGCCGACCTCGTCCTCGTGCTCTTGTCGTGGGTGTTCGTGGTGACGCGTTTCGTCCATGCCGGCGTGTTCGTCACCTCGAACGATCTGCGCGGCCGGTCGTTGGCCTGGCTCGCCGGGGCGCTGGTGCTGATGGCGATGTGGCTGTATTTCGCGCTGCGCATTCTGCTGCTGATCTGAGGCGCGCTGCGCGCCCGACCTTTCGAAAGTAACTCATGACTCCCGCCGCACGGCTGTCCGCCGCCATCGACGTCATCGCCACCATCAACAGCCAGCGCGTGCCGGCGGCGAAAGCGCTGAAGGAGTGGGGCACCGCGCACCGCTTTGCCGGCTCGGGGGATCGTTCCGCAATCGCGGGCCTCGTCTGGGACGTGCTGCGCCGCCGCGCCTCCAGCGCGTATCTGATGGACAGCGACACGCCGCGCGCGCGCGTGCTCGGCATGCTCAAGCTGGAGCGTGGCCTCGATGCCGAGGCGATCGCGGCGCTGTGCGACGGCGGCCGCTTCGCGCCGGAGCCGCTCAGCGACGCCGAGCACGGCGCGCTGACGTCGCGCTCGCTCGAAAACGCGCCCGCGCATGTCGCGGGTGACTATCCGGAATGGCTCGACGGCGCGCTGGCCGAGGTGTTCGGCGATGACCGCGTCGCCGAGGCGACCGCGATGGCCAGCCGTGCGCCGCTCGACCTGCGCGTCAACACGCTGAAGGGCAAGCGCGACAAGCTGCTGGCCTCGCTCAAGCATCTTGGCGCGGCCGAGACGCCGTGGTCGCCGCTGGGCTTGCGCATCGCGCTCGGCGCCGACGCGCGCAATCCCGGCATTCAGGCCGAGCAGGATTTCATCAAGGGCGCGATCGAGGTTCAGGACGAGGGCTCGCAGCTGGCGACGCTGCTCACCGCCGCAAAGCCCGGCGAGCAGGTGATCGACCTGTGCGCCGGCGCCGGCGGCAAGACGCTGGCGCTCGGGGCGATGATGCAGGGCAAGGGCCGGCTGATCGCCACCGACGGCGACAAGCGCCAGCTCGCGCCGATCCACGAGCGGCTGTCGCGCGCCGGCGTGCACAACGCCGAGGTGAGGGCGCCCAAGGGCGACGCCGATCCGCTCGCCGACATCAAGGGCAGCGCCGACCTGGTGCTGGTCGACGCGCCGTGTACCGGGACCGGCACCTGGCGCCGCAACCCCGACGCCAAATGGCGGATGCGCCCCGGCGCGCTGGAGATCCGGCTCAAGGACCAGGCCGAAGTGCTGGCGCGTGCCGCCCGCCTGGCGAAGCCCGGCGGCCGCATCGCCTACGTCACCTGCTCGGTGCTGCCGGCGGAAAACAGCGCGCAGGTGAGGGCGTTCGTGGCCGCGCATCCCGACTTCGCGGTGGTGCCGCCCGCCGAGGTCGCCGCCGCCCTGTGGGACAAGGCCGACGCATTCCTGGCGGCCGTCCGCACCTCGCCCGAAGGCTTGCTGATGACCCCGCTGAAGACCGGCACGGACGGATTTTTCGTCAGCGTCTTGAAGCGCAAAGCCTGAAACGGGCGAGGCGCGCTCCCTCTCCCGCGCGCGGGAGAGGGCCGGGGTGAGGGGCGCCGCGAGCACAGCGCGCTCCCTCGCCCCGCTCTTGCGGGGAGAGGGTTGGGGTGAGGGGCGCCGCGGGCACTGAGTCTCGGCCGTGCGGAGGCGCCCCCTCACCCGGCTCAGCGCTGCGCGCTGATCCGACCTCTCCCCGCGCGCGGGGAGAGGTGAGGGACGCAGCGTTTTTCCCCGTTGCGAGCCGCGCCTTGGTCGCGTATTTGCTGCCCATGACAGCCCCCAGCACACATTCCGCCTCCGTGGTCCCGTCCGGGGCCGACACCTCGCCGCATGTCGCCGCGATCCACGAGAAAATCCTGATCGTCGACTTCGGCTCGCAGGTCACCCAGCTGATCGCCCGCCGTGTCCGCGAGGAGGGCGTCTATTCCGAGATCGTACCGTTCCAGAAGGCCGAGGCCGCCTTCGCCGAGATGAAGCCGAAGGCCGTGATCCTGTCCGGCGGCCCGGCTTCGGTGCTGGACGACAATGCGCCCGCCGCGCCGATGTCGATCCTGCAGGCCGGCGTGCCGGTGCTCGGCATCTGCTACGGCGAGCAGACGATGGCGGCGCAGCTCGGCGGCACCGTCGAGGGCGGCCATCACCGCGAGTTCGGCCGCGCCACCATCGAGATCACCGACGACTGTGCGCTGTTCGACGGCGTCTGGCAGAAGGGCGGTCACTACGACGTCTGGATGAGCCACGGCGACCGCGTCACCAAGCTGCCCGAAGGCTTTCGCGGCGTCGCCAAGGCGCCGGGCTCGCCGATCTCGGTGATCGCCGACGACAAGCGCAAGTTCTACGCGATGCAATTCCACCCCGAGGTGGTGCACACGCCCGACGGCGCCAAGCTGCTGCGCAACTTCGTCCGCAAGGTCGCGGGGCTGACCGGCGACTGGACGATGCGAGCCTTCCGCGAAGAGGCGATCGAGAAGATCCGCGCCCAGGTCGGCAAGGGCAAGGTGATCTGCGGCCTCAGCGGCGGCGTCGATAGCGCGGTCGCGGCGGTGCTGATCCACGAAGCGATCGGCGATCAGCTCACCTGCGTGTTCGTCGACCATGGCTTACTTCGCAAGGACGAAGCCAAGACCGTCGTCGATCTGTTCCGCCACCACTACAACATCCCGCTGGTCCACGTGGATGCGTCCGAGACTTTCCTCGGTGCGCTGAAGGGCGTCAGCGATCCGGAACAGAAGCGCAAGATCATCGGCAAATTGTTCATCGACGTGTTCGACGCCGAGGCCAAGGTGGTCGGCGGCGCCGACTTCCTGGCGCAGGGCACGCTGTATCCCGACGTGATCGAGAGCGTGTCGTTCACCGGCGGCCCGTCGGTGACGATCAAATCGCACCACAATGTCGGCGGCCTGCCCGAACGCATGAACATGAAGCTGGTCGAGCCGCTGCGCGAACTGTTCAAGGACGAGGTGAGGGCGCTCGGCCGCGAACTCGGCCTGCCCGATGTGTTCGTCGGCCGCCACCCGTTCCCGGGCCCCGGCCTCGCCATCCGCTGCCCCGGCGAGATCACGCACGAGAAGCTCGACATCCTGCGCAACGCCGACGCCGTCTACATCGACCAGATCCGCAAGGTCTGGCCTCTACGACAAGATTTGGCAAGCCTTCGCTGTGCTACTCCCGGTCAAGACCGTGGGGG
>NZ_BADD01000282.1 GCF_000333455.1 Rhodopseudomonas sp. B29 | reverse complement strand
TATGCTCAAGGACCTCGCCGACTGGGCGCGTTCGGCCGAACTCACCATCAAGATGCCGCCACGGGTGTTTCCGGTGAACAGCGTCAAGGCGATGCGCGGCTGCCTGTGGCTGCTGCGCGACGATCCGGCCGCGATGGTGCCGTTCGCCACGTCCGTGTTCGAGGCCTATTGGGGCCGCGATCTCGACATCTCGATGGATGCGGTGCTGCACGAGATCTGCGAAAGCTGCTCGCTCGATCCGCAGGCGTTCTTTGCCGCCATCGCCGAGCCGGCCATCAAGGACAAGCTCAAGACCAACACCGACGAGGTGATCGCGCGCGGCGGCTTCGGCTCGCCGACGATCTTCGTCGACAAGACCGACATGTACTTCGGCAACGACCGCCTGCCGCTGGTGCGCGAGGCCTTGGCGCGCCGCAAGGCGCGGAGCGCCGCCTGATGCCGCTCGCCGTCGTTTGCCCCGAACTCGGGCCACCCGAAGCGCTGCGGCTGGAAGAGATCGCGCGCAAGCCGCTGACTGATGGCGAAGCGCGGATCGCGGTGCGCGCCGCCGGCATCAACTTTCCCGACATCCTGATGTGCGCCGGCGAGTATCAGCTCAAGCCGGAGCTGCCGTTCGTGCCCGGCGTCGAGGCCGCCGGCGAAGTGATCGAACTGCGCGACCGCGCCAGCCGCGTGAAGGTCGGCGACCGCGTCATCGTACGGCTGCGCTTCGGCGCTTATGCGGAAGAGGTGGTGACGAGCGCGGCCAGCCTGGTGCCGGCGCCGCCGAATTTCGACGACGCCGAAGCCGCGACGTTCCTGGCCGGCCACGGCACCGCGTGGCATGCGCTGGTCGAGCGCGGGCAGCTCAAACGCGGCGACGTGCTGTTGGTGCATGGCGCCGGCGGCGGCGTCGGCCTTGCCGCGGTTGAACTCGGCAAGCACCTCGGTGCCACGGTGATCGCCGCGGCGTCGCGCGAGGACAAGCTGGCGGTGGCCCGCGAGCGCGGTGCCGATCACGGCATCCT
Organism: Rhodopseudomonas sp. B29; assembly: GCF_000333455.1. GTDB lineage: Bacteria > Pseudomonadota > Alphaproteobacteria > Rhizobiales > Xanthobacteraceae > Rhodopseudomonas. Next base: position 14,277 of record NZ_BADD01000282.1, on the reverse strand, counting down.
CTATGGCACAGAGCCGTTCCGCGACGCTGTGAAGCGCATCACCGGCGGGCGCGGCGCCGATGTGGTGTTCGATCCGGTCGGCGGCGAGGTGTTCGAGCAGAGCCTTCGCTGCATCGCCTGGGGCGCTCGGCTCTTGGTGATCGGCTTCACCGGTGGCATCGGCGTGGCGCGCACCAATCTGGTGCTGATCAAGGGCGCCAGCGTCATCGGCGTCCGCGCCGGCGAGGCGATCCGGCGCGACCCAGAGGCCGGCGAGCGACGCATCGCGGCGCTGCTCGATCTCGCCGCGCAGGGCGTGCTCCGTCCCAATGTTTCACATCGGCTGCCGCTGACCGATTGGGCCAAGGGGATGCGGCTGTTGATCGACCGAAAGGCGATCGGTCGCGTCGCGCTGCTTCCGTAAGGCGGAATTGACCCACCTGCAGCGAGTGAAGATTTCGCTTGGCGCGCCGGGCGCGATGTGGAATGTGCAGCGCAAAAGAAACGAGGAATGGAATGGGCGCTGAACTCGATCGCGACGCGTATATCGCATTGGTGGGACAAGAAGTCGGGGTGTCGGAATGGCACCTGGTGGATCAGAAACGCATCGACCAGTTCGCCGACGCCACCGAAGACTGGCAATTCATCCACGTCGATCCCGAGCGCGCCGCGCGGGAGACGCCGTTCGGCGGCACCATCGCGCACGGCTTTCTGACGACGTCGCTGCTCAGCGTGTTCTCCTACGAGGCGATGCCGCGCATCAAGGGCGCCACCATGGGCGTCAATTACGGCTTCGACCGGCTGCGTTTCATCTCGCCGGTGAAGGCCGGCTCGCGCGTGCGCGGCCGCTTCACGCTGGCCGAAGCGACGATGCGCAAGCCCGGCGAATTGTTGTCGCGCACCAGCGTCAATGTCGAGATCGAAGGCGAGAAGCGCTCGGCGCTGGTCGCCGACTGGCTCGGCCTGATCTACTTTCAAGACTAATCACTTCGAAGACTAATCAACTCCCGAGGAAGCTCTCATGGCAATCAGATTCGACGGACGCGTCGCCATCGTCACCGGCGCCGGCAATGGTCTCGGCCGCGCGCATGCGCTGGGCCTCGCGGCCCGCGGCGCCAAGGTGGTGGTCAATGATTTCGGCGGCGCGCGCGACGGCACCGGCGGCTCGATGACGGCGGCGGAGACCGTGGTCGAAGAAATCAAGAAGGCCGGCGGCACCGCGATGGCCGACGGCGCCGACGTGTCGAACTACGAACAAGTGCAGGCGATGGTCGCCAAGGCCACCAAAGAATGGGGCAGCGTCGACCTGATGGTCGCCAATGCCGGCATCCTGCGCGACAAGTCGTTCGGCAAGATGGAGCTGAGCGATTTCCAGAAAGTCATCGACGTGCATCTCGCCGGCACGTTCTACTGCTGCAAGGCGGTGTGGGACGGCATGAAGGAGCGCAACTACGGGCGCATCGTGCTGACGACGTCGTCGTCCGGCATGTTCGGCAATTTCGGCCAGGCCAACTACGGTGCGGCGAAGGCCGGCATCGTCGGCCTGATGAACGTGCTGGCGCAGGAAGGCCGCAAGAGCGACATCCGCGTCAACACCGTGTCGCCGACCGCCGCGACGCGCATGACCGAAGAGCTGCTGCCGCCGCAGGCGCTGGCGCTGATGAAGCCCGAAGCGATCACGCCCGCGGTGCTCTACATGCTCGGCGAAAACGCCCCGACGCGCACCATCTTGGGCGCCGGAGCCGGCTCGTTCGCGCAGATCAAGATCATCGAGACCGAGGGCGTCAACCTGCCGGAAGACCAGTGGACCCCGGAAGCGATCGAAGCCCACATCGGCGAGATCGGCGACATCTCCAAGGCCCAGGCGCTCGAAGGCGCGTTCCAGCAGACGCAGAAGTACGTCGCGCAGGCCGCGGCACGGCTCGGCATCAAGATGTGAGGTGAGGGCAACGGTGGCCTTCAGGCCGCCGCTCTTTGGCGACAACCTCTCCACGAGTCATTCCGGGGCGCGCGAAGCGCGAACCCGGAATCTCTGGTCGCAGAACATCTCGAGATTCCGGGTTCGCTCGCTGGCGCGAGCGCCCCGGAATGACGAGCATTTTGGCTTCAGCCTTTCCACGAGTCATTCCGGGGCACGCCGCAGGCGTGAACCCGGAATCTCTGCGCCCAACCCGGTTGGTGTATAACCTCCGGATGATTTGCAGCGCAGGCCACGATCGTGGCTGACATCATCGATATCGACGCCGCCGTGATCGGTGCGGGACCGGCCGGGCTGATGGCGGCCGAGCAGCTCGCGGCCGTTGGCGCGCGTGTCGTGATCTTCGACGGCATGGGCGCGCTGGCGCGCAAGTTTCTGCTGGCCGGGCGCGGCGGACTCAATCTGACGCACAGCGAACCGCTGCCCAAATTTCTGAAGCGCTACGGTGCGGCCGAAGCGCGGCTGACGCCGGCGATCGACGCGTTCGGACCGGGCGCGCTGCGAAGATGGGCCGACGACCTCGGCCAGCCGACCTTTGTCGGCTCCAGCGGCCGCGTCTTCCCGACCGCCATGAAGGCCTCGCCGTTGCTGCGCGCCTGGCTCCGCCGGCTCGATGCGCAGGGCGTTCAACTCGGGCTGAGACATCGCTGGCATGGGTGGGACAGCGCCGGGCGATTAGTATTCGCCACGCCGGATGGCGAGCGCAGCGTCGCGGCCCGAGCCACCGTGCTGGCGCTCGGCGGCGCGAGTTGGCCGCGGCTCGGCTCCGATGGCGGCTGGGTCGATGTACTGACGGCCAAAGGCGTGGACGTGTCGGCCCTGAAGCCGGCCAATTGTGGCTTCGGCGTCGCGTGGTCGGCATTGTTCGCCGACAAGTACCAAGGGACGCCGCTGAAAAACGTGGCGCTGGCGTTCGCAGAGCAGCGTGTCCGCGGCGAAGTGATCATCACCGCGGCAGGGCTCGAGGGCGGGGCGATCTACGCATTGTCGGCGCGTCTGCGCGACGCGGTGCTGAGCGATGGCGAAGCCCGGCTGTCTATCGCGCTACGGCCCGATCTCGATGTCGCTGCACTGACAGCCCGGCTGTCGAAACCGAAGGCCAAGCAGTCGATGTCGACCTATTTGCGCAAAGCGGCTGGCCTGTCACCGGCGGGCATCGGGCTGTTGCAGGAAGCCGCGCGGCAGGACGGCGTTGCGCTTGCGAAGCTGGCGCCCGACGCGTTGGCGGCATTGATCAACGCCGTGCCGGTGCGGCTCACCAGCGTCGCGCCGATTGCACGCGCGATTTCGAGCGCTGGCGGCATCGCGCTGGACGAAATTGGCGACGACTACATGCTGCGCAAGCTGCCCGGCGTGTTCGTCGCCGGCGAGATGATCGACTGGGAGGCTCCGACCGGCGGCTACTTGCTGACGGCTTGCTTTGCGACGGCAGTCGCGGCGGGGCAGGGGGCGGCGAGGTGGATCAGCGGCGCTCCGCACCAGAGCGTGTAGTTGTCGAACTGCTCCTCTCCACTCGTCATGCCCGGGCTCGACCCGGGCATCCACGGAAACAGGCACAGCGGTGCTCGTGGGCGTGGATGGCCGGGTCAAGCCCGGCCATGACGGCGGGGTGTGTAGTTGCGCCGTGCCGACCAGCGGGCTCAGGCACCCTCGATCTCCTCACGCAGCATCTCCAGTTCCAGCCAGCGCTGCTCGGCGTCGTGCAGGGCCTCGTGGGCTTTGGCCATGGCGGCGGAGGCTTTGTCGAATTTGGCGCGGTCCTTCGCATATAGCTGGGGGTCGTCGAGTTGCTTCTGCAAGTCGGCGATCTCGGCTTCCAGCTTGGCGATGGTCTTGGGCAGCGTCTCCAGTGCGTGCTTGTCGTTGAAGCTGAGTTTGCGCTTCGGTGCGGGCGCGGACGGCGCCGCCTTCGCTGAGGCGTCGTTCGATGCGGCCTTCGCTGTGGTGGCTTCGGTCGCCGCCTTCGCGGCCTGCCGCGTCAGATCGGCGCCGCGCTGGGCCAGCATGTCGGAGTAGCCGCCGGCGTATTCGATCCATTTGCCATTGCCGTCCGGCGCAATCACCGAGGTGACGACACGATCGAGGAAATCGCGGTCATGGCTGATCAGGATGACGGTGCCGTCGTAATCGCCGAGCATCTCTTCGAGCACGTCGAGGGTTTCGAGATCGAGGTCGTTGGTCGGCTCGTCGAGCACCAACAGGTTCGACGGCTTGGCCAACGCGCGGGCCAGCATCAGCCGGCCACGCTCGCCGCCGGACAGCGCTTCGAGCGGCGTGCGCGCCTGCTCCTGGGTGAACAAAAAGTCCTTCATATAGCCGATGACGTGGCGCGGCTTGCCGCCGACCATCACCTGATCGCCCCGGCCGCCGGTCAGCGCATCGCTGAGCGTGGTTTTGGCGTCGAGGCTGTCGCGGTGCTGATCGAGCGTTGCGATTTCGAGGTTGGTGCCGAGCCTTATGCTGCCGCTGTCGGGCGGGACCGCGCCGGTGAGCAGGCTGATCAGCGTCGTCTTGCCGGCGCCGTTGGGGCCGACGATGCCGATGCGGTCGCCGCGGTTGATGCGGATCGAGAAAGTGTCGACGATGGTGCGATGGTCCCAGGCTTTGTTGATGGCTTTTGCCTCGATCACCAGCTTGCCGGACTTGTCGGCCTCGGCGGCCGCGAGTGCGGCGGCACCGGTGGGCCCGCGATAATCGCGGCGCTGGGCGCGTAGTTCGTGCAGGCCGGCGAGGCGCTTGACGTTGCGCTTGCGGCGGCCTGAAACGCCGTAGCGCAGCCAGTGCTCTTCCATCACGATCTTGCGGTCGAGCTTGTGCTGGTCGCGCTCTTCCTCGGCCAGCACCTCGTCGCGCCAGCTTTCGAACTGCGAGAAACCGCGATCGATCTGGCGGATGATTCCGCGGTCGAGCCAGGCGGTCGCGCGGGAGAGATTGCCGAGGAAGCGGCGATCGTGGCTGATCATCACGATCGCGCTCTTGCGCTGCTTGAGATCGCTTTCCAGCCACTCGATCGTGGTGAGGTCGAGATGGTTGGTCGGCTCGTCGATCAGCAGGATGTCCGGATCGGGCGCGAGGATGCGCGCCAGCGCGGCGCGGCGGGCTTCGCCGCCGGAGAGATTGTGCGGGTCTTCGTCACCATGCAGGCCGAGCTGTTCAAGCAAGTAAGCGGCCTGATAGTGCGCGTCGCCGGGCGCGAGGCCGGCTTCGACATAGGCGAGCGTCGTCGCGAAGCCTTCGAAGTCGGGCTCCTGCGGCAGATAGCGGATGGTGGCGCCGGGCTGGACGAAGCGGCTGCCGCGGTCGGGCTCGATCAGACCGGCGACGATCTTCAAGAGCGTCGATTTGCCCGAGCCGTTGCGGCCGATCAGGCACAGCCGGTCGCCGGCCGAGACGGCGAGTTCGACACCGTCGAAAAGCGGCGCGCCGCCGAAGGTCAGCGCGATGTCTTTGAGTTGAATCAGCGGCGGCGCCATCCTGGCTCCATCAAGTCGAAGCGGCGCGGCCGCGCGCGATCCGGCGGATCGCGCTGTCGAGCGCCGAAAGGAATGTCGAGCGGTCGCGCGGCGTGAAGCCGCGCGGACCGCCGGTGATTTCGCCGCTGGAGCGCAGATCGGTCATCAGGTTGCGCACCGCCAGCGTCATGCCGATCGATTCCTCGGTGAACGGCTTGCCGTTCGGCGCGATCACCGTGGCGCCCGCCTTGACGCAGCGGCTCGCCAGCGGAATGTCGGCGGTGATGACGATATCGCCCGCCTTCGCGCGCTCGGCAATCCAGTCGTCGGCCGCATCCATGCCGGAACCGGCGGCGATGCGCTCGATCAAGGGATGCTGCGGCACGCGGATGAAGCCGCCAGCCACGATGCTGACCGGCAGGCCGTGGCGCTCCGCGACCTTGTAGATCTCGTCCTTCACCGGGCAGGCGTCGGCGTCGACATAGATGCGGGTGAGGGCGTCGGTCATGCGTCCAAATGCGAGAGGGCGAGGGGCGGCCTTGCGCCGGCCGCGCCACGGCGTAGCATCGCGGGCAGCGATCGCCAACAAGATCGCGCAAACCGGGAGAAACCATGTCCGCCGGCCTCGAGCCCTGGCGCGTCAGCGCCTACAACACTGCCAAACAATCCGAAAACAAGATGCACGACGACACCGTGGCCCGCCGCTTCGGCTTCACCGGCGGCCTGGTGCCGGGTGTCGAGGTGATGGCCTATATGATGCACCTGCCGGTGCAGCGCTGGGGCCGCGACTTCCTGGAGCGCGGGCTGATCGAGGCGCGCTTCCTCAAGCCGGTGTACGACGGCGAAACCGCGACCGTCTCGGGCCAGGAGATCGGCAACGGCCTGACGCTGGAGGTCGGGAGCCGCGGCGAGCTGTGCGCCACCGGCAGCGCGTCGCTGCCGACGCGGGCGCCGTCGGTCGATCTCGCCGACTATCCGGAGGTCGCTGCGGCTGTTGCGCGGCCGGGCATTGATACGTCGTTTCCGCTCGGCCAACGGCTCGGCACCCAGCCGGTGAGCTGGGGCGGGGCGCAGCTGCGCGGCTATCTGGACGAGATCCGCGAGACCGACCCGATCTATCTGTCGAACAATCTGATCCATCCCGGCACGCTGCAGCGGATCATGAACCGCGTGCTGGTCGACAATGTCGTGCTCGGGCCGTGGATTCACGTCGGCTCGAAGATGCAGCTCCTTGCAGCCGCGACCGGCGACGACGTGCTGACGGCGCGCGCCAAGGTCGTCGGCACCTACGACAAGAAGGGCCACCGCTTCGCCGAATTCGACGCGCTGATCGTCGCCAACGGGACAACGCCGGTGGCGCGTTGTCATCATGTGGCGATCGTCATGCCGAGGCAGCAGGCCGCTGCCTAGCTCACACGACGAGCGTCATCGCCGGGCTTGACCCGGCGATCCATCTCCTTCGCGAGAGCTTATTTCAAGCGCGCTGCGCGCGCGATGGATGCGCGGGTCGAGCCCGCGCATGACGCTGCGGGGAAGACAAGGCCTAAATTAACTAAGCCGCCGCCTTCGCATCCCGGATCGCCCGCCAGACCTTCTCCGACGTCAGCGGCATCTCGAGAGCGGTCACGCCATAATCCTTCAGCGCGTCCAGCACGGCGTTGACGACGCAGCCGAGGGAGCCGGCGCAGCCGGCTTCGCCGCAGCCTTTGGTGCCCAGCGGGTTGCTCTTGGTCGGCACCGGATGATCGCCGACGCTCATCGGCGGAATGTCTTGCGCGCGCGGCAGCGCGTAGTCCTGCAGCGAGCCGGTGATCGGCTGGCCGGACTCGTCGTAGCTGACCTTCTCCATCAGCGCTTGGCCGATGCCCTGGGCGACGCCGCCGTGCATCTGGCCGGCGACGATCATCGGATTGACCACGGTGCCGAAATCGTTGACGGCCGTGTACTTCACCACGTGCGTGACGCCGGTGTCGGGATCGACCTCGACCTCGGCGATGTGGCAGCCGTTCGGGAAAGCCGACGGAATCGGCTGCGTGACGTGATCGACGTCGAGCGAGGACGGCACGCCGTCCGGCATCTTGCCGTCGCGCAGCCGCTGCGCCAGATCCATGATGGTGATGCTGCGGTCGGTGCCGGCGACGGTGAAGCGGCCGGCCTCGAATTCGATATCGGTCTCGGCGGTCTCGAGCAGATGCGCCGCCGCCTTTTTGCCCATGGCGATCACCTTTTGCGCGGCTTCGACGATCGCCGTGCCGGTGGCCATCATCGAGCGCGAGCCGCCGGTGCCGCGGCCGGTGTGGACGATGTCGCTGTCGCCCTGTTCGAGATCGATGCGGTCGAACGGGACGCCGAGCTGATCGCTCATCACCTGTGCGAAGGCCGTGGTCTGGCCCTGGCCGTGGTCGTGCGTGCCGGTGATCAGCTTCACCCGGCCGCCTTCCTCGAACACGATCTTGCCCAGCTCGGGATTGGGCGGCGCGGTGACTTCGAGATAGGAGCCGACCGCGATGCCGCGCAGCTTGCCGCGCTTTGCGCTGTCGCGCTTGCGCTTGGCGAAGCCGGCGTAGTCGGCCGCCTCGACGGCCTGCGCCAAGACGCCGGCGAAGTCGCCGTTGTCGTAGGTGACGCCGGAGCAGGCGGTGAACGGGAATTCCGACGGCTTGATGAAATTGCGCTTGCGCAGCGTCAGCCGGTCGATGCCGATTTCATCGGCGGCACGATCGATCAGCCGCTCCAGGAAGTAGTTGGCTTCCGGACGACCGGCGCCGCGATAGGCGCCGACCGGCGTGATGTTGGTGAGGACGCATTTCACGTCGACCGACAATAGCGGCGTGCGATAGACGCTGCCGATGTTCTTGCCGATGTTGGACGACAGCGGGATCGCCGACACCGGGGTGATGTAGGCGCCGAAATTGCCGAAGCCGGTGATCCGGATCGCCAGAAAATTGCCGCGGTCGTCGAGCGCGAGTTCGGCCTTGATCTGCTGATCGCGGCCGTGGCTGTCGGAGAGCAGGCCGGTCGAGCGCTCGTCGGTCCACTTCACCGGCCGGCCCAGCGCCTTGGCGGCGTGCAGGATGGCGATGTACTCCGGATAGGAGACGTTCTTCATGCCGAACGAGCCGCCGACATTGCCGGTGAGCAGGTGCACTTTATCGTCGGTGACGCCGAGCAGCTTCGCCAGCGTGGTGCGATTGCCGGCGACGCCCTGGGTCGGCACTTGGATGGTGTAGCGGCCGCTCGATGCATCGTACGAACCCAGCGCGGCGCGCGGCTCCATCGGCACCACCGCGACGCGGTTGTTCTCGATGTCGAGGCTGGTGACATGCGCCGCAGCGGCGAATGCCGCGCTCACCTTGTCGGTGTCGCCGAAGTGATAATCGAGCGCGACGTTGTTCGGCACCTCGTCATAGATCAGCGGCGCGCCGGGCTTGGCAGCTTCGGCCGCATCTGTGACCGCGGGCAGCGGTTCGATGTCGAGCTCGACGGCTTCGGCGGCGTCACGTGCCTGCGCCAGCGTATCGGCGACGACGCAAGCCACCGGATCGCCGACGAAGCGCACCTTGTCGGTTGGCAGCGCCGGACGAGGGGTTTGCAGCAGAGGCGTGCCATCGCGGCTCTTCAGCGGCACGGCCGAGCTGAACGGCGCGTAGTTGGCGGCGGCGAGATCGGCCCCGGTGAACACGCCGCGGACGCCGGGCATCGCGCGCGCGGCTTCGATGCCGATGCTGCGGATGATGCCGTGCGGGTGAGGGCTGCGCACCATCACGGCGTAAACCTGACCGGGCAGCGCCAGATCGTCGGTGTAGCGGCCTTTGCCGCGCACGAGCCGGTCGTCCTCCTTGCGCCGCACCGGCTGGCCGACGCCGAACTTCTGCAGCGCGAGCGAGGTGTCGGTGGAACGATGAGTGACGTGATCCTGCATGAAGCGGTCTCGGGCTGGAAATCGGGGAGGAGAGCCGCACCAGGCGCGGTTGTGGGCGGCGGGGCCATCGCTCAGATAGCGCGGCGATCACGTCACCACAACGCATCGGGGGAACCGATGGGCGCGGGGGTGGGTTGCGCTGAGACGATGCGCTGCTAAACTTTCCGTGAATTGGATTTAGCGTAGGCCGGATGGCCACGGAAAGCGATGGGATGGAGGACGACCTGCGGCTTCGCGGCGGCGCGCCCCGCGATGCGCGACACGCGATCGTCGACATGGTGGACGAGGGCCCCGGCACTGCCGGGGCGCATGGCGAGCACGTTTATGCGGCGCTCGACCTCGGCACCAATAATTGCCGTCTGCTGATCGCCCGACCGACGGGCGACAGCTTTCGCGTGGTCGACTCGTTTTCGCGCATCATCCGGCTCGGCGAGGGCGTCTCGACCACTGGCCGGATCAGCGACGCCGCGATCAGCCGGGCCATCGGCGCGCTGGCGATCTGCCAGGAGAAGATCAAGCAGCGCCGCGTCAGCCGGCAGCGGCTGATCGCCACCGAAGCCTGCCGCGCCGCCGGCAACGCCGACGAATTCTGCGACCGCGTTGAAGACGCCACTGGCATCCGGCTGGAGATCATCGATCGCGGCACCGAGGCCCGGCTCGCCGTCACCGGCTGTTCGCCGCTGCTCGATCCGCATGGCCGCGGCGCGGTGCTGTTCGATATCGGCGGCGGCTCCAGCGAGTTGGTGCGGATCGCGCGCGATCCGGCGCGGCCCGATCTCGCGCCGACGATCCGGGCCTGGATGTCGATCCCGCTCGGCGTGGTGACCCTGGCCGAGAAGTTCGGCGGGCGGGTGGTGACGGACGACAGCTACGCCGCGATGGTGACCGAGGTCGCCGGCCATGTCGCTCCGTTCGCCGCCGCCCACGGCGACGATCTCGGCGGCCTGCATCTGCTCGGCACCTCGGGCACGGTGACGACGCTCGCGGGCCTCTATCTCGATCTGATCCGCTACGACCGCCGCCGCGTCGACGGCATCTGGATGAACGCCGACGAACTCAGCGCGACGATCGGCAAGCTGCGCGGCATGAGCTATCACGACCGCGCCGCCAACCATTGCATCGGCACCGAGCGCGCCGATCTGGTGCTGGCCGGCTGCGCCATCCTCGATGCGGTGCGGACCGCATTCCCGCTGCCGCGGTTGCGCGTCGCCGATCGCGGCCTGCGCGAAGGCATGTTGGTCGAGATGATGCGCGAGGACGGCGTGCTCGGCTGATTGACTACGGCTCCGACCCACCTCCGTCATTGCGAGCCGAAGGCGAAGCAATCCAGCTCAGTGCACGGGGCTGGATTGCTTCGTCGCGGAGCCTGTGCCCGGACGGCGCGAAGCGCCGATCCGGGGGCTCCTCGCAATGACGGCGTTGGTCTGTTAAGCAGGCGCTTCTTCATCAGTCGTAAGCAGGACCATGGCCAAAGACACCACCGGGCGGATGCGCGTCACCGTGAAGAGCGGCGGCCGCATGAAGCTGTCGTCGAAGCTGTGGCTCGATCGCCAGCTCAACGATCCCTACGTCGCGCAGGCCAAGCGCGACGGCTATCGCTCGCGCGCCGCTTACAAGCTGACCGAAATCGACGACAAGTTCCGCATCCTCAAAACCGGCATGGCGGTGGTCGATCTCGGCGCCGCGCCGGGCGGCTGGAGCCAGATCGCCGCCAAGCGCATCGGCGCCGCCGACGGCCGCGGCAGGGTGGTGGCGATCGATCTCTTGGAGATGGGTGAGATTCCCGGCGTCACCTTCGCGCAGCTCGATTTCCTCGACGCCGCCGCGCCCGACAAGCTGCGCGCGATGCTCGGCGGCGGCGCCGATTTCGTCATGAGCGACATGGCGGCCAACACCACCGGTCATCGCAAGACCGACCAGTTGCGCATCATCGGCCTGGTCGAGGCCGCGGCGCAGTTTGCCGCCGAAGTCCTCAAGCCGGGTGGGGCATTTCTCGCCAAGGTGTTTCAGAGCGGCGCCGACGCGGCGCTAATGGCTGAGCTCAAGCGCGACTACGCGGCGGTGAAGCATGTCAAACCGGCGGCGAGCCGCAAGGACTCCTCGGAGCGCTACGTGCTGGCGACCGGATTTCGGGGCGCGCGCTGCGACTGAGAATGGTGAGCGCGCCGTCTGCTCTTAATTCCGTTATAGGGTAACAATTTACGTCGGTTGCGGCTGGATTGCCCCTACCGTCGCTCGGTGCCGAATCTCGAATCGGATGGGCGTATGGATATTCCGACCCCGATGTGCAGATCGTGCGGCGTCGATCGCGAACTCGTCGAAATCGAGCATGCCAATGCCGAGTTCGACGTGCCGCATTATCGGTGCCCCGTCTGCAACGACACCTTGAGGCTCGCCGTCCGCAGCGACAGCTCGCCGGACCAGAGCCATGATCGCCGCTAGTGCTCGGCGTGATCGCGCACATGCGTTGCGACGAGCGACCTGGCATCGAGCGACCTGGCAACGAGCGACCTGGCGACGAACGTAGCGGCAGTTATCACGGACGCAGGGCGACCGGTTCCGCCCATCCGGGCCGAACGGCGCGGGCCCTCAGTTCGCGGAACGACACCAGGCGGCGCTGCGCCTCGTCCCACAACACCAGCGGCACACAGCGAAAGCTCTCCATCAGGGTGATGTGCCCGACATCGCTCAGTTCCGGGTGGTCGCGCAGCACGCGCGGCAGCCGGTAGTAGGGAATTCGGCTGGCGAGATGGTGCACGTGGTGAATGCCGATATTGGCTGTGAACCAGCGTAGCGGTGCCGGCAGATCGTAATACGAACTGCCGTGCAGCGCGGCCTGATGCAGATTCCAACGCTCGTTGCGATCCCAGGTCGTGGCCTCGAACTGGTGCTGTACGTAGAACAGCCAGACGCCGGCCGTCGCCGCCAGCAGCATGATCGGCAGATGCACGAGCAGGAACGCCTTGATGCCGATCAGCCAGCTCAATCCGACGATGATCAGCGCGATCGCCAGGTTGGTCGCCATGGTGCTGAGCCAGGGCTTCCAGCCGGTGCGCATGAAGCCGATCGGCAACCGCTGCTGCAATAGAAACACATAGGCCGGCCCGAGGCCGAACATGATCAGCGGATTGCGATAGAGACGATATTTCAGGCGGCCCCACCACGACAGTCCGTCGTACTCGCTCACCGTCAACGTATCGAGATCGCCGTATCCGCGGCGGTCGAGATTGCCGGTGGTGGCGTGATGAATGGCGTGTGACCTGCGCCAGCAATCATACGGCGTCAGCGTCAGCACGCCGATCACTCGGCCGACCCAGTCGTTGGCCTGGCGTTCCGGAAAGAACGCGCCATGCCCGCAATCGTGCTGGATCATGAACAGCCGCAGCAGGAACCCTGCGGCCGGGATCGCGATCAGCAGCGAAGCCCAGGCATGGCCGAGCGAGAACGCGAACCACGCCGCGGTCCACAGTCCGATCAGCGGCAATGCGGTGATCGTCAGTTCACCGATGCTGCGCAGCCGGTTGGGCGTACCATAGTCGGCCAGAATGCGGGTCCAGGTCTTGGCGTCGGGCGCCGTTGAATTCGAGGGACGTGCGGGGGGCGTGGTCATATGCGAGATCCTACGATCGCACGTCGGGCGATGGAATGAAGGGTGTGCGTGCGTGTGCATCACCCCGCGCCGTGAAAATGGAAACAGCGCCGTCACCGGCTGAATTCTGTCAGGGCGTCTCGCCGAGCCCACGGAGAGAATTCATGCGTGGCGCGGGCCGACCGGACGAGGATCAATCAAGCGCTCAACGGCTGCGTCGACATGACGGCGGCCGGTCGGTGAATACCTGACTGAGGAAGCGAGATCCAACGGTCGCTCGGCCAGCCGTCGATCATCGACAACTTGCATATGGAGAGCGAAACGGCGCGATCAAGGCGGCGCCGTCGAAGCGGCTGGTGCTGCCCGTCATATCATCAGCCGAAGCGCTGATCGCGGGCGTCCTGGGTCTGCTGGGTTGCGCTTTTCGTGGCCGCCGTGGCGCTGCCTTTCTTGCTCGAAATCTCGATCACCTTGCGGCCGGAAATCTCCTGGCCGGCGTCGTCCGGCATTTGCCAGAAGAACCCCGCCGAGATCGTCGCCATGACGGCGACGACGAGAAATGCCGGAGCGAATTGCGACGCGTTCAACGTCTCGACATGGCGGAATGCCATCGTCATCTCGACCGAGAACGCGCCGACCGCGACGCCGGCCGACAGCGCGAGCTGCTGACCGACGCTGACCAGCGTGGTGGCGCGGCTCATCTGCGCCTGCTCGACCTCCGCATAGGCCACGGTGTTGATCGCGGTGAACTGCAGCGACCTGAAGAACCCGCCGACCAAGAGAATGATCATGATCAGCCCGAGCGGCGTCTGCACCGTGAACAGCGCGCAAGCGGCGAGGAAGGCCGAGCTGACCACGGCGTTGACGGTCATCACGTTGCGGAAGCCGAAGGTGCGGATGATGCGGGCCGCCAGCGTCTTCATGCCCATCGCGCCGGCTGCGGACGCGAAAGTGACGAGACCGGATTGGAACGGCGTCAGGCCGAAGCCGATCTGCATCAGCAGCGGCAGCAGGAACGGCAGCGCGCCGATGCCCAGGCGAAACAGAAAGCCGCCGATCAGGGCGGCGCGCATCGTCTTCAGCCGCAGCAGCGAGAAGTCGAGCACCGGCGAGGCCGTGCGCCTGGCGTGGAAGACGTAAAGCGTCATCGCCACCGCGCCGACCGCGATCAGCCCGATCACTACCGTCCACGGCAGCAGATTGAGACCGGCGACCGAGAGACCAAAGGCGAGACCGGCGACGCCGATGCCGGCCAGGACCAGACCGCTGAGGTCGAACCGCTCCGGATTCTCACTGCGGATCGGATCGATGAAGCGCAGCGCCATCGCGATGCCGATCAGGCCGATCGGAATTGATC
>NZ_BADD01000283.1 GCF_000333455.1 Rhodopseudomonas sp. B29 | reverse complement strand
CTCGATCATCGGCCATTCCGGCTGCGGCAAGTCCACGCTGCTCAACATCGTGGCTGGACTGACCGGCGCCACCAATGGCGGCGTGCTGCTGGAGAACCGCGAGGTCAACTCGCCGGGCCCGGACCGCGCGGTCGTGTTCCAGAACCACAGCCTGCTGCCGTGGCTGACCGTGTACCAGAACGTGCAGCTCGGCGTCGACAAGGTGTTCGCCAAGTCAAAGTCGCGCGCCGAGCGCCACGACTGGACCAT
>NZ_BADD01000284.1 GCF_000333455.1 Rhodopseudomonas sp. B29 | reverse complement strand
GTGAAAGCGGCGACCATCGCGATCGTATTGATCGCGCGGTCGCTGTTCCTGCCGCCGAGCCAAGTCGGCCTGATCGCTCTGGTGGTCGCGGCCTGGTACGCATTCGAAGTTTATCGCAGCCACCGCAGCGTGTCGCCGCTCGCAACGGCCGCCATCGAGTCCAAACCGGAGGCTCGCGTCTACACCTCCGCAACGTCACGCGCCGAAGCCAAGATCAACTAACGGCACCGGCTTACCCTGCCGGTCAGATTCGAAGCGGCGGCAGAGGGAACTCTGCCGCCGCTTGCATCTGAGGCGCGGCCGATTACGATCCAGAGCGCATCACGGCGCATTCCGTCTATTTTTTAAGCAATAATCTGCTCGTTGTATGCAACACGCTTCGTCCGTTTTGTGCCGGCGAGGAGACCAATCCATAAACCCTCATTACATCAAACTGTTATCCGGAGTCCGCCGGTTGCCCTGAATTGGCACGAAGATTGCGACGCAGTTCCAGACACCGAACCCGTGCCCTGGAGCTCTGTTCATGAAGCGTCGCGACTTCCTCAAATCCGCCACTGCACTCGCCGCAGGCGCCATGGTGCCTGCCCCGGCGATCTGGTCTCCCGCCAAAGCAGATGCCCGGTCCGAGACCCTGCTGGTGGTCTCCGAAAACGGCCCGAACAATCTCGATATCATGGGTGTCGGCACCAACGTGCCGGGCTACGAGGTGTCGTGGAACTGCTACGACCGCTTGATCACCCACGAAATGAAGGAAGGCCCGGGTGGCGTTCCCTATTACGACAAGGACAAATTCAAAGGTGAACTCGCCGAAGACATGAACATCGGCGACATGTCGGCAACCTTCAAGCTGAAGAAGAACGCGACCTTCCAGGACGGCACACCGGTGACCGCCAAGGACGTGAAGTGGTCGCTCGATCGCGCCGTCAGCGTCGGCGGCTTCCCGACCTTCCAGATGAGCGCCGGCTCGCTGACGAAGCCCGAGCAGTTCGTCGTCGTCGACAACCACACCGTGCGTGTCGACTTCCTCAAGAAGGACCGGCTGACCATCCCCGATCTCGCAGTGGTCGTGCCATGCATCGTCAATTCCGAATTGGTGAAGAAGAACGCCACCGAGAAGGATCCGGGGCCT
>NZ_BADD01000285.1 GCF_000333455.1 Rhodopseudomonas sp. B29 | reverse complement strand
CGGCGAGGTCGAGCGCCACCGCGTGATTCGGCGCCGGACAGATTGTCGCGACAGTTCCGGCGAATGTCGTCACGACCGCGCGGTGGATGTGGCCGGCCGCGACCAGCCGCACCCACGGGTAGCGTTCGACGATGGCTGCAAGCTCGTCGGCGTTGTGCAGGTTCTGAAGATCCATATGCCAGATGCCGGCGAGGAACGGCGGATGATGGAGAAAGATCAGCGCCGGCCGGCGGTCGGAACCGGAAAGCACGGCGTCGAGCCACTGCAACGTCGCCAGTTCGAGCCTTCCGTGCGGCCGGCCGTGCACCGTGGAATCCAACAACACGACATCGAGCGGGCCGACCGGTTGGAGCTGATTCAGCGGCCCGTCGGCGGGGAACAAAGTTTGCGGGAACATCTCGCGCATCAGTTCGCGGCCATCATGATTGCCTGGAATGACGACGAACGGAATCTCCAGCGGGACAAGCAACGTCTTCAGGTGCTCGTATTCTTCCGCCTTCGGCGTATCGACCAGATCGCCGGAGATCACCACCAGATCAGGGCGGGGCACAAAGGCGTTCAGAGCGGCGACGCAACGCTGCAAGGCGGCGGCCGTATCGACGCGGCCATAAGCCAGTTCGCCGGGCGCCTTGATGTGAAGATCGGAAATCTGAGCGATCAAAATTGGCGTTTGCATCTATCCCTCGGGTCGAACATCGTTGGACGGCGGATCGGACAGCAGCCAGATCGCCTCGGGTGAAATTGTGAGGCCGACGCGCTCGCCGGTGCGGACGACTGCAGAGTTGGACGCATCCACAGTCAGCGGCTTGGCAGCGGCGCCGGTGACAATCACGCGCTGGCGATCTCCGACGAAGCTGACGCCGTCGACGTGGCCGGACAGCATCGCGGCCTCGGGTGCGGTCAGCGAGATGGTTTCCGGCCGGATCATCGCGACGGCGCCGGGTCGCGATCCCGCATCCGCCACGGCGAGTATGCCGCCCGGCAGCAGCAGCCTTCCGTCGCGTAGTTCCGCTTCGACGATATTGGCTGCGCCGATGAACTCGGCGACGAAGCGGCTTTCCGGGCGCAGATAGACGTCGCGCGGCGTTCCGACCTGGGTGATCATGCCTTTGCTCATGACGACGATACGGTCGCCGAGCGCCATCGCCTCGGCTTGGTCGTGGGTGACGTAGATCGTCGTGATGCCGAGCGAGCGCAGCAGTCGGTCGAGTTCGCCGCGCAGCCGCTCGCGAAGTGCAGCGTCGAGCGCGGTCAGCGGCTCGTCGAGCAGCAGCACCGCGGGGCGGATCGCCACCGCGCGGGCGAGTGCGACGCGCTGGCGCTGGCCGCCGGACAGCTGATCGATGCGCCGGTTCTCGAGCCCCTCGATATTGGTCAGGCGTACCAGCTCGGCGACCCGTGCAGCGCGGTCCGCCTTGGAGACGCCGCGGATCTTGAGTCCGTAACCGATATTGTCGGCGACGCTCATATTGGGGAACAGTGCGTAGGACTGAAACACCATGCCGACATTGCGCCGCTCGATCGGCTCCGACGCGACGTCGCGGCCATCGAACAGAACGCGGCCGCCGCTGTCCGGCGTCTCAAGGCCGGCGATGATCCGCAACATCGTGGTTTTGCCGCATCCGGAGGGCCCGAGCAGCACCAGCGTCTCGCCGCGCGCGATGTCGAGTGTCGCCGGCTCCAGCGCTCTGGTGCCGTCCGCGAAAGTCTTTCCGCAGGCTTCGATGCGCACCGCGACGCCGTGCCCAAGATCCATCGTCATGCGCGCTGTTCCTTGCCGGCGACGAGTTGCATCGCGACCAGCAGCGGCACGATCATGATGAAGAAGATCAGCGTATAGGCCGAGGCGACTTCGAGGCGCATCGACGCGTAGCTGTCGGCCAGCCCCACCGGCAGCGTCTTGGTTAGCGGCGTGTGCAGCATCCAGGTCAGGTTGAACTCTCCGAGTGACAGCGTCACCACCATCAGGCTGCCGGCGACGATACCCGGCATCGCATTCGGCACGATGACGTCGATGAAGCGTCGCATCGGCGAAGCGCCAAGCGACGCGGCGCCTTCGTCGAGTGTGCCGACATCGATGGTCGCGAACACCGCCATCACCGAGCGCAGCATGAATGGCAGCGTGAACACGACGTGGCCGACGAGAATGAACATCCAGGAGCGGCGGAAGCCGCCGAAGCCCCCATAAGTGAGCAGCAGCGCTAGCGCGATCGCCATGCCGGGGATAGCCAGCGGCAGCGTGACGACCTCTTCGGTGACCCGCGACAACGTGCCGCCTCGCACATGCAGCGCGTAGGCGGCCGGAACGCCGATTACCAACGTGGCGCCGAGCGTGGCGAAAGCGATCAGGAAGGAGAGCGCGATGGTGTCGGCATAAAGCTCCCACACCTGCGCGACCCATTGAAGGGTCACGCCAGACGAGATGCCGCGAAAGTAATTGGCAGTGATCCCGGCCGAGATCGACAGCAGCGCCGGCACCACGAGGAACGCGGCGACCAGCAGCGTGAACGACAGCTGCGCGATGAAGATCAGGCGGTCGCGCATCGCGTCAGCCCGTCGCCGCCACGGCGCCGCCGGTGAGTGAGCGCGATAGCGCAGGATCGCCCAGGAGATCAGCCCGAGCCCGATCGACAGCGACGCCGCGGTGGCGAAATTCGCCGCCAGCGTGAACTCGGTGTAGATCAGCATCGGCAGCACGTCGATGTTGGTAGCAAGCGTAAAAGCCGTGCCGAACGCACCCATCGCGGTGGCGAAAGCGATCGCGCCCGAGGCGACGAAAGCCGGTCCGAGCGCCGGTAGCACCACGTCCCGCTGCACCGCCCACGGTCCGGCGCCGAGCGACCGCGCGGCTTCCTCCAATCCGGGATCGAGCTTCTGCACCGCCGCCATGATGGTCAGGATGACGCGCGGGATCGAGAAGTAGAGATAGCCGAGAAACAGCCCCCAGATTGAATAGGCGAACACGATCTTCTCACCCGTCAGGATCTGCGTCAGATCGCCGATCACGCCTTGCCGGCCGGCAAGCAAAATGATCAAGAATCCGATCACCACGCCCGGAAACGCCAGCGGGAACGTCAGCATCGCGATCAGAATACTGCGGCCCGGGAAGCGGTGACGTTCGAGGAACATCCCCGAAATGGTCGCGATGACCATAGTCGCCAGCGTGGTGGCGGCGGCCAGCACCACGGTGTTGATCAGCGTGGCGCGATAGCGCGGCTCGAGCACGATGTCGAGATAGCCGGCAAGACCGTGTGGTCCCGTGGCGCCGACGAGCATGAGCCGCCCCATCGGCAGCAGGAAGAACGCCGTTGTCACCAGCGCAAGCGGCGCCAGGCACGCAAGCACGAAGCTGCGATGGGTCATGATCGATGCGCGCGGCGAAGCGGCAGATTGCGCAGTCGGCGGTTCACCGGACCTCGGCGAGATAGCGGTCGGTGAACGCCTTCTGCCCGGCTTCCATCGCGGCCCAATCCACGCTCTTGGCGCGCGCGTAGTCGCTGTCCGGCAGGAACTTGGCTTTCACCGCCTCGGGCAGCTCGATTGGTCGCGCCGGCCGCAGATAGGCGTTGGTCCAGATCGCCTGGCCCTTGTCGGAGAGCAGATAGTCCATCACCTTCTTGGCCTTGTCGGCGTCGGGCGCGCCCTTCACGAGGCTCACCACATAGGGAAACACCACCGACCCCTCGCACGGAATCACGAAGGCGAAATTGCCCTTCTCGGTGTACTTGGCGCGGTAGGCGTTGAAGTCGTAATCCAGCAGGATCGGGATCTCGCCCGAGACGACGCGCGCATAGGATGTCTGCTTCGGCACGATGGCGCCGTTGTCGTGGAGCTTCTTGAAGAACGCAATCGCCGGCGAGAAATCCTTGTCGCTGCCGCCGAGCGCGAGATTGACCGCGACCGCGCCAACGAACCCCACCGCCGCGGAGGGCGGATCGAGATAGCCGACCATGCCCTTGTAATCGGGCTTCTCCAGATCCTTCCAGCACGCCGGCACAGGCTTGCCGCCGAGTGCATCGACATTGACGAAGAGGCCGAGCGTGCCGGAATGGATCGCCGTCCAGTGGCCGTCCGGATCCTTCAAGCCGGCCGGCACCTCTTTCCAATTCTGCGGCTTGTAGGCCTCCGTGACGCCCAGGGCCTTGGCCTTCATGCCGAAATTAACGCCGAAATAGCCGATATCCGCGACCGGGTTGGCCTTCTCGGCCAGCAATTGCGACAGCGCCTGGCCGGAATTCTTGTTGTCGAAAGGAATGTCGTAGCCGAGATCGCTTTTGATCTGTTTGAGCATCGTCGCCCAATCGGCCCATTGCGGCGGACAATTGTAGCAGATCACGTCCGCCGCACGGGCCGGCTGCAGCCCCGCCAACATGCACAGCGCCAGCACGACCCCTGCGATCCGGCCGATCCTCATTTTTAGTTCCTTTGGTGCATGTCGGGGGCGCGGAGGACGGCAGTCCTCAAGGTTCGAGAGATGACCTATCGGCTGCTCATGACGGGTTTGCGACAGCCGCCGCGGGGCCGAATTTAGGAACGTTGGACGCCCGGCGGGATTGACGTCCGCGGATGCATAATCCGGGGCGAAACCGCGATTTGCAGCTCCGACCACTCAGGGAGCAGCCGATGCCGAACTCCATACGAACCAACGCATGCCGGCCATGGGACGACGAACAGGTCGCACGGCTGAAAGAATTGATCGAAAGCGGCGCTTCGGCGGTCCGGGCCGCTGCCGCGCTCAAGCGCGCACGATCGTCGGTCCAGGTGAAAGCGCGCAAGCTGGGCATGCCGTTCATGGCGAGCCGGGACGCCAAGCGGCTGCGCAACGCCAGGATCGCCGAAGCCGAGGCGCGTCCGCTGACGTCCTCTGCGGTTCGCAGCGTCGCGGCGGCCGATCACTAGTCGAGATCATCGAACTACTTCCAGGCCGGATGCGCGCTGTTATCAGCGCGCGTTTTCGTCGCAGCCCATAGCCAATTACCTTTTCAGCAGAAAGACTAATCGCGCGGCCCCGCTTCGCGGCCAGATTTTTGCGGCGCGACTACGCAGAACCCCTCATACTTGCGGTGGCTGATTTGCTGCCAATCGTTCAATGTGAAAGACGCCCGCGCCGCGGGTGATGGAGGGTCACAAGATGCA
>NZ_BADD01000286.1 GCF_000333455.1 Rhodopseudomonas sp. B29 | reverse complement strand
CGCCGGGATCAGCCTTCATCACCGCGGTGATTTCCGCGGCGAGCAGGCCGAGGATGAGGCCGTCTTTGTCGGTGGTCCAGACCGAGCCATCGTGGCGCAGGAAGGACGCGCCAGCGCTTTCCTCGCCGGCGAAACCGAAGCCGCCGCCGATCAGACCGTCGACGAACCATTTGAAGCCGACCGGGGTTTCGACCACCTTGCGGCCAATCTTGGCGGCGACGCGATCAATCATCGCGCTCGACACCGCGGTCTTGCCGATCGCCGAATTGGCTCCCCACTGCGGGCGATGGGCGAACAGGTAGGAGATCGCCACCGACAGATAATGGTTCGGATTCATCAGCCCGTTGGACCGGGTGACGATGCCGTGGCGGTCGGCGTCGGTGTCATTGGCGAAGGCGACGTCGAAATCGTCGCGCATCCCGATCAGGCGCGCCATCGCGTAAGGCGACGAGCAATCCATCCGCACCTTGCCGTCCCAATCCGCCGTCATGAAGCGGAAGGTCGGATCCACGATGTCGCTGATCAGCGTGGCGTTGAGGCCGTAACGCTCGATCAGCGGCTGCCAGTAATGCACCGCGGCGCCGCCGAGCGGATCGATGCCGATCTTCACGCCCGAGGCGCGGATCGCCTCCATGTCGACGACGTTGGCGAGGTCGTTCACATAGGGCGTGACGTAATCGCGGCGATGCACGCAATTGGCCGCAAGCGCGCGCGCATAGGGAATGCGCTTGACGCCCTTCAGCCCGTCCGCCAGTAGCGCGTTGGCGGCTTTCTCGACGACGCCGGTGATGTCGGTGTCGGCAGGGCCACCGCTCGGAGGATTGTATTTGAAGCCGCCGTCCTCGGGCGGATTATGCGACGGCGTCACCACCACGCCGTCGGCCAAGCCGCTCGAGCGGCCGCGATTATGGGTGAGGATGGCATGCGAGATCACCGGCGTCGGCGTGTAGCCGCCGCGCTCGTCGATGACCACCTCGACCTCGTTGGCGGCGAACACTTCAAGCGCACTGACCAGCGCCGGCTCGGCCAGCGCATGGGTGTCGATGCCGACATACAGCGGCCCGGTGACGCCGGCGGCGCGGCGATGATCGGCGACGGCCTGGCTGACGGCGACGATGTGATCTTCGTTGAAGGCGCTGTTCAGCGCAGAGCCCCGATGACCGGAGGTGCCGAAGGCGACCCGTTGGGCCGGAACCGCAGGATCAGGCTTGTTGGCGAAATACGCCGTCACCAGCCGCGGCACGTTGACGAGGTTGCTCGGATCGATCGTCTTGCCCGCCAGCGGGCTCACCTCGGCAGCCATATCGCACTCCACAGAACGGAAGTGCGATCCCTCGCCCGCCCTGCGGCGGGCGTCAAGGGCGCAACATGACCAAGCGACGGCCGATCGTCTATGGACCCATGGCTCGCGGATCGTCGTGCAGTTTCTTGAGGTCGATCGGCGAGACCTTGCTGTTGGCGCTGTCGGACAGGAACTGATCCAGCGTTGCCTGAATCCGCTCCTTGACGCTGTCGGGCCCGCGATCGCTCAGCTCGTTGTGCTGCGCGCCGGTGTCGACGATCTCGATGCCCGCCTGCTTGGCGACCTTGGCATCCGGCAGCACGCCCGGATCGGTCTTGAATTGCGGATCGTCGGAGCGGAACGACAAGATTTTGGCAAAGCCCGAGGTGACGAAAGGAACCCGCAAATTATCCAGCGTCACCACCCGCCGCACCATGTCCGGGTGCTGCTGGGCGAAGAACATCGAGATGTCGCCACCGTTGGAATGGCCGACCAGCGTCAGATGTTGAAAGTCCGCCTCGGGTTCAAGTTTCTTCAGCTGATCGATCGTGAACAGGATGTTCTTCTCACCCTTCTCGTAGACGCCGAGCCTGCCGACATAGAGATCTCCGGCAATCGTCATCAGCGGTTTGTCGCCGGGCACGTCCTGCTGAATGCTGGCCACCAGATAGCCGCGCGCCGCCAGCACGTTTGCCAGGAAGGAGTACTCGGTGTTCTTCACCGTGTTGCCGTTGCTGATGATCGCCACCGGCAGCGTCGTCATGCCGGCTTCGGCCTTCATCTCGATGTCGCGCCGCACGGCCAGATCGACGCTGACCGGCCGCTTACGCGCCTGATCGTAGAAATTCAGGCTGGCGTGGCGGATCGCCCAGTGGCTGAACGTGAAATAGGCGGTCGCCGCCACGACGCTCAAACAAGCCAGTATGATAAACGGGCGCTTCATCGACGGTCCATTACGCAAACACCTTGCCTACAAGGTAAGCCTAGATGATAGCTCGAAAAGACCGTGAACTAGAGCAACATCCGTTAAATTTCCGAAAGCTCTTCCTTTGTCGCGTGTGCAGCGCAATAACGCGGTGCACAATAAGTTAAGCCACTAACTCGGCCAGCACCGAGGAGATCTGCGACGGCGTATAGGGCTTAGGCACGAAACGTCCGCCGCTCGGCAGTTCGTTATCGTTGAGCTGAATACGGCCCGACGTCGCGACCACGCGGATCGGCGGCCAGCGGCCGCGGATTGCGCGAGCCAGTCGCAAGCCGTCCATCGATCCCGGGATCTGGACGTCCGTGAATACCACGCGAATGTCGTCGCGGCTTTCCAGAATCGCGATGGCCTCATCGGCGGTAGCGGCTTCGAGCGGCTCGAAGCCGGCCGCACGAACGATCTCGACGGCATCCACGCGCAACAGCCATTCGTCCTCGACGACGAGTACGATGGGCTTGTTTTGATCCTGTCTGTGCATTTCGGCACTCACCTTGTTCGAACAATCAAGGGTTTTGCCGCCAGATCGTTCCGCCATGAAGACAACTCGTACACAGCAGTTTGTATCACCCAATTATCAGCGAGCCTCCGGCGCGGCCGAGGCGCTCACAACAGTCTCCCGTCCGATCCGTGGAACGGATGCGGGCCGTCGGACTCACCGATCGGCAGCTGGTGAGTGACCAGATGCCGAACTCG
>NZ_BADD01000287.1 GCF_000333455.1 Rhodopseudomonas sp. B29 | reverse complement strand
CGAAAAGTCCGGCCCATCGGGTCGGTGACGTCGTCGAGCGACTCGGCCTCCAACGCTTGGGCGACGTTCTCGCCCGGGCCGCCGCCTTTGACGAGGCCGATGCCGATGCCGCCGAGCCTATGTCGGCGACGAACGCGTGCAGCCGCAGCAAGGTGACTTTTACGGCGGCTGGATCACCTCGACCGTCGTCGGCCCCTTCAAAGGCGGCCCGGGGACGCGCGGATGGTAGCTCGGCACGATCACGCCGCTGGATTGTGGACGCCACCGCTGAATGCGCCGGCGCCGCGCGACTTATGCACCGATTGCGGCGTATCGCGGATGAGCGATCCGAAGCGCTGCGGCCAGGCCTGCCAGTTCATCAAGCCCGACTATCCGGCGATGGAGCTGAAGATCCACGGCCGCAGGCGCGATCCTTCGCGCGCTGACGAAGCGTTCTTCGGCCCCTATCGCCGTATGCTGCAGGCGGCGATGAAGGAGCCGCGCGACGGCGCGCAATGGACCGGCATCACCACCACCATCGGCCAGCGCCTGCTGGAGACCGGCGCGGTTGATGCAGTGCTGACCATGACGGCCGATCCGCACGACAAGTGGAAGCCGGTGCCGGTGCTGGTGACCAAGCCCGAAGACATGGCGCGCTGCCGCGGCATGCGGATGGGCTACGCGCCGTCGCTGGCGCTGCTCGAAAACGCGCTCTCGGCCGGCTACAAGCGGCTCGCCGTCATCGGCATCCCGTGCCAGATCTACGCGCTGCGCTCGCTCGAACAGCAGCTCGGCTTCGATCGGCTCTACGTGATCGGCACACCGTGCTCGGACAACACCACCACCGAAGCGTTTCACGGCTTCCTGCGGCTGCTCTCCGATAAGCCCGAGACCATCACCTATCTGGAATTCTGCGCCGACTATCACGTCGAGCTGCGGTTCGACGACGGCAGGCAGAAACGCATCCCATTTCTGCTGCTGCCGATCTCCAAACTGCCCAGCGACTTCTTCCCAATCACTTGCCGCACCTGCGTCGACTACACCAACACGCTGGCCGACATCACCGTCGGCTATATGGGTGGCCGCGGCGAGCAGTGGCTGCTGGTGCGCAACGAGCGCGGCGAGGAGCTGCTCGAGCTGCTCGGCGACGAGGTGAAGCTGACCGAGCCGACCACCGCCGGCAGCCGCATTGCGCCGGTGAAGGGCTTCCTCAAGAACACCGAACTCGCCGCCGGCGGCCTGCCGGTGCGCGGCATGCCGAACTGGCTGCGGCCGTTCATGGGTTGGCTGATGCCGAAAGTCGGCCCACGCGGGATCGAATTCGCCCGCGCCCGCGTCGAGATGAAGGCGGTCGAAAGCGTGCTGCACCTGCGCCGCGCTTATCAGTCCAAAATGAAGAACATGATCCCGGCGCACGTTTGGGCGCTGGTGAAGCCCTACGGCCTCGAGCCGCTGGACGGCGAGCGACGCGATTAAACGCGGCAGGCCTCGCTTGTCCGGAATATACCGGACAGAACCTGTTCCCTCTCTCCTTTGTTGTTCCGCCGGTCCCGGCAACCGGCCGGCGAAGCGATTGGAGGGGAGACAGAATGGACACCGACCTGATCGATCATCTCAAGAGCCTGCACACCAGCGCCATCGATGCCCGTAACGGCTACNAAGAAGCCCTGGAAGACGCCGAGGGGCAGGGCCTGACATCTCTGTTCCGCGACATGATCGCGCTCCACCACGGCAACGCCGAAGAACTCGGCGGCATCCTGATCAACGCCGGCGAGCACGCCGACGACAGCGGCTCGTTCATGAGCGTGATCCATCGCACCATCATGAGCGTGCGCTCGCTATTCAACGGCCTCGACGGCAGCGTGCTGCCCGGCCTGATCGACGGCGAGAAGCGAAATATCGGCAAATACGACGATGCGCTGAAAGCTGCGCTCACGTCGCCGGCAGTCGCCGCCACACTGCAGGCCCAGCGCGCCAAGATCCAGGAGAAGATCATGCTGATGGAACAGCAGAAGGCAGCGTACGAGGCGGCGACTTAGCGTTACTCCGTCATTGCGAGGAGCGTAGCGACGAAGCAATCCAGCGCAGTGCACTGAGTTGGATTGCTTCGTCGGCTTCGCCTCCTCGCAATGACGTGGAGAGGTTGGCAAATGAAAACGGGGGCTGCGAAGCCCCCGTTTGGTGTCGTTCACTACCCCGTTGGACTTTACTTGTTCACCGGATTTCCGGTCGAGCCCGCGGAGTTGCCGGCGCCGGTGTCGGACTGAGTCGGGGCGACGCGGGTGTCGGTGCCGGGGTTGTTGGGTTGATAGCGCTTCGGCTCGTTCTGGATGCCGGGCGGCTGCATCATGCCGCTGCCGGAGCCGGTGGTCTGGCCGGCGGGCGCGGAGATTTGGGCGGTCTGATCACCACCACGGGAATTGACGCCGAAGGCGAGCAGCCCCATCGCAATCAAAGCGAACACCGTGACGCCGACGAGTTCCGGCAGCGCGCCGTCGGCGGCCATGCCGCGTCCGTGACCGTTACCTTCCAGTGTATCTGCGGCGACCGCCCGGTTGGACCGCGAGCGGATGAAGTTGATGAAGGCGAGACCGACGATCACCACGCCTGCGGCGAGCGTGAAGAACATCAGCCAGCTAATCGGTTGATCTCCCTGCATGAAGGATCCTCCGGTTGAAGATTAAGGAAAGGAAATTGCACCTGTCCTCATCCAACCGGAGGTTTTGCGATTAGTTCCTTACAAGCCGCACTAACCTGAATGATCAGGGAGCTGGGCGTGCATCGGAACATGGTCGGCGGGGTGCTCGCTGATCGGGTCGTCCGACTTGTCGCGGCCGAGCACGCGCTGCACCGCGACGAAGAACACCGGAACGAACAGCAGCGCCAGGATCACCACCGCGATCATGCCGCCCATCACGCCGGTGCCGAGCGCCTGCTGGCTCTTGCCGCCGGCGCCCGAGGCGATCACCATCGGCAGCACGCCGCTGACGAAGGCCAGGCCGGTCATGACGATCGGGCGGAAGCGGAGATGGCAGGCTTCCATCGTCGCCTCGCGCAGGCTTTTGCCTTCGCGTCGCAGATCCCGGGCGAATTCGACGATGAGAATTGCGTCCTTGGCGGCGAGGCCGATGATGGTGATCAGGCCGACGGTGAAATACACGTCGTTGGGCAGCGACCGCATCGACGACGCAGCGACCGCGCCGGCGATGCCGAGCGGCACTGTCAGCAGCACTGCGACCGGAATGGTCCAGCTCTCGTATAGCGCCGCCAGCACCAGGAACACGATCAGCGCCGACAGGCCGAGCAGCAGCGGTGCCTGCGAGCCAGACAGTTTTTCCTGCAGCGACTGTCCCGTCCAGTCGTAGCCAAAGCCGCGCGGCAGCTGGTCGGACAGCCGCTCCATCTCGGCGATGGCATCGCCCGAGGTGTAGCCGGCGCGAGCCTCGCCACTGACACGCACCGCCGGATAGTAGTTGAAGCCGACCACCTGCGAAGGTCCCTTTGACCATTCGACCGTCGCGAAAGACGAGAACGGCACCAGTTGGCCGCGGCTGTTCTTGACGTTGTAGGCCAGGATGTTCTCGGCGCTCATGCGGTCGCCGGCGTCGGCCTGGACGATGACACGCTGCATGCGGCCGCGGTTCGGGAAGTCGTTGACGTAGGCCGAGCCGAGATTGGTCGAGATGGTGTTGTTGATGTCCTCGAAGGTGACGCCGAAAGCGCTCGCCTTCTCGCGGTCGATCACGAGGTTCACCACGGGCGCCGGCGGCAGGCCTTCGACATAGACGTTCTGCAACACCGGGCTGGCGTTGGCAGCCTTGATGAGCTGCTGGCTGGCTGCAATCAGCGCCTCGTAACCTTTCTGGCCGCGGTCCTGCAGGCGGAAGCTGAAGCCGGAGGAGTTGCCGAGGTTGTCGATCGGCGGCGGCTGCAGCGCCGAGACGCGGGCGTCGCGAATGCTGCCGAGCGTCTTGTTGGTGTGGTCGACGATGGCAGCCGCGCTGCTTTTGCTATCGCGCTCGCCCCAGTCCTTGAGGCTGACGAAGGCCTGGGCGGCGTTCATGCCCTGGCCGAGGAAGCTGAAGCCGGTCAGGAACGTGACGTTCTCCACGCCATCGCGCTTGAGCAGATAGTCCTCGACCTGCTTCACGACGTCGTAAGTGCGGCTGTAGGACGACTCCGGCGGCGTCTGCACGTCGACGGTGATGAAGCCCTGGTCATCGACCGGGAGGAAGCCGCCCGGCATGCGCGACATCGCAAAGCCGACGCCGGCGACCAGCACGGCATAGAAAATCATCAGCCGTCCGGTGCGACCGATATTCCAGCGCACGGCGCCCGAGTAGCGCTCGCGCAGGCCGTCGAGCATGCGATTAAAGCGGCCGAAGAAGCCGCGCTCGGCGTGTGCGTGACCCTTCACCACCGGCTTGAGGATCGTGGCGCACAGCGCCGGCGTCAGCGACAAAGCCAACAGTGCCGAGAAAGCGATGGCCGAAACCATCGTCACCGAGAACTGCCGATAGATGATTCCGACGGAGCCGGGGAAGAACGCCATCGGCACGAACACCGCAATCAGCACGGCAGTGATGCCGACGATCGCCGAAGTGATCTGCGACATCGCCTTGCGGGTCGCTTCCTTGGGCGGCAGTCCCTCCTCGGCCATGATGCGTTCGACGTTCTCGACGACAACAATTGCGTCGTCGACCAGGATGCCGATCGCCAGCACCATGCCGAACATGGTCAGCATGTTGATCGAATAGCCGAACAGCATCAGCGACGCGCAGGTGCCGAGCAGCGCCACCGGCACCACGATGGTTGGAATGATGGTGTAGCGGATGTTCTGCAGGAACAGGAACATCACCACGAACACCAGCGCCACCGCCTCGAGCAGCGTGTGCACCACCTTCTCGATCGAGGCTTCGACCACCGGCGTGATGTTGTAGGGGATCTCGTATTTGATGTTGGCCGGGAAGAAGCGCGACAGCTCCTTCATCTTGGCTTCGACCGCGCTGGCGGTGGCGAGCGCGTTGCCGCTCGGCGACATCAGCACCGACAGGCCGGCGACCGGCTTGCCGTTGAGGCGGGTGTTGAACTGATAGGAGAAGCCGCCGATCTCGATGCGGGCGACGTCACGTAACCGCACCGTCGAGCCGTCGGGGTTGGCGCGTAGCACGATGGCACCGAACTCGTCGGCAGAGGAGAGCTGGCCCTTGACCAGCACCAGCGCCGAGATCTTCTGGCCCTTCGGGCTCGGCTCGGCGCCGATGCTACCGGAGGCGACCTGGGCGTTCTGGGCGTTGATCGCCTTGGTGACGTCGTCGGCCGTGAGATTGTAGCCGACCAGCTTGTCGGGATCGATCCAGATGCGTAGCGCGCGCTCGGTCGAATACAGCGTGGCGCGGCCGACGCCGGGGATGCGACGGATTTCGCCGAGCACGTTGCGGATCATGAAGTCGCCGAGGCCGACTTCGTCGAGCGAGCCGTCGGTCGAACTCAGCGTGATGATCTGCAGCACCGCGCTCGAGGCTTCCTCGACCAGGATGCCCTGCTGCAGCACCGCTTTCGGCAACCGCGACTCGATGCGCTTGATGCGGTTCTGCACGTTGACCGACGCCATTTCGGTGTCGGTGCCGGGCTGGAAGTTGGCGGTGATCTCGACCTGGCCGAGCGAGTCCGAGGTCGATTCGAAATTGAGAATCCCGTTGGCGCCGTTGAGCTCCTCTTCGATCAGCCGCGTGACGCTGTTGTAGAGGTTCTCCGGCGACGCGCCGGGATATTGCGTCGACACCGAAATCGACGGCGGCGCGATGATCGGATACTGCGCGACCGGCAATAGCGGAATCGCGATCGCGCCGATCAGACAGATGAACAGCGCGACGACCCAGGCAAAGACCGGCCTGTCGATGAAAAAGGATGGCATGGGGGCGGCCTAGCGGGCGGCGCCCGGCAAACCGGCCGAGGCGTCCGCCGCCTTGGTCTCCTGCGTCGGGATCGGAGTCACCGTGTCACCGGCAGCGAATTTCTGGAAGCCGTCGACGACGACACGCGCACCGGGCTTGAGACCGTCGAGGATCAGCCACTGGCCGTCCTGCTGCGAGCCGAGCCGCACCGGCTGCACAATGACGCGGTTGTCGTCCTTGACGACGAAGACTTCGGCGCCGCCGCCGGCATTGCGCTGAACCGCCTGCACCGGCACCGCCAGCGCATCGGCATCGTAACCCTGCTCGATCCGCACCCTAACATACATGCCGGGCAAGAGCTCGCGATTGGGAATGTCGAACTCCGCACGCAGCGTCACTTGGCCGGTGTAGGCGTCGACCTGGCTTCGGAGAACAGCAGCTTGCCGTGCAACGGATAGACCGTGCCGTCATCGAGCACGAGATGCGCCCGCACCGCATCGGCGGCGATCTGGTCGAGTTCGCCGGACTCGAAGGCGCGGCGCAGCCGCACCATCTCGGCCACCGGCTGGGTGAAGTCGGCGTAGACCTTGTCGAGCTGCTGGATAGTCGCGAGGCTGGTCGAATCGTTCTGCACCACCAGCGCGCCTTCGGTGACCAGCGCGGCGCCGATGCGACCGCTGATCGGGGCGCGGATGGTGGCGTATTCGAGATTGAGCTTGGCGCGGGCAACCTCGGCCTGGCGTGCGGCGACCTCGGCGGAGGCTTGGCGCGACGTGCTCGCCGCAGCTTCATTGGCGGCGCGCGACGCCGCCTGTTCGTGCGCCAGCATGGCGACGCGCTTGGCCTGCAGCTCGGCCTGGTCACGCGCAGCCTCGGCCTTGGCGAGTGCGGCCTCTGCGGCCTGCAGGTCGACTTCGAACGGCCGCGGATCAATTTGATACAGCGTATCCCCGGCCTGGACTTCGCCGCCCTGCTGGAATTTGCGCGCAGTGATGATGCCGGAGACGCGCGGGCGAACGTCGGCGACGCGAATCGGTGCGATACGGCCGGGTAGTTCCCGCACGATCGCGCGCGGCTGCGGCTTCACGGTGACGACGCCGACATCGGGCTTGGCGGCCTCGGTGGCTTTCGCAACAGCAGGCTCGTCGCATCCGGCAAGACCGGGTGCGAGGCACGCCAGTGCCGTCGCCGTCAGAGCGAAACTCAACCATCCCCGCATAGCCACGTCGTTCACCTCATCTTCGATCGCCAGCGCTCACTCCGCAGCGATACGGAGCGCGGCCCAATCATCCGGCGACTTGATGAACAGACGTTAAGGTCGGAATTGTGCAACACAACATCCGGCTTGCGGCGGCGCAATGTCACAGCTCCTGGAACTCTTTGAGAGCGTTAGGCTTTCCCGCGCGCTGGCAAAAGTGCTGCGAGCAAATGCCGCACCGCGGGCGACCTGGCGCACGTCCTGGGCAGACACCGTCCACGAAGTCGAACCAGTTCCCTCCAAGTAACTCCACGAGGGAACACCAGGAACCCGACAATCGGGGGCGATGTACTTAAGCCGGACGATGGAACGCAGGCTGCTGAGCCGCATCGAAGAGCGTTGGCAGCCCTCAACGGAGCACAAGATCAGCGCCTTGTTTCCTGGCAGCAAAACGCCGCGGGCAGCAATGCCCGCGGCGTTCTCTTGGTCAGATCGCGTCGCTCAGAGGTTGAGCAGCAGCGGATAGCCCGAGAACGATTTGTACTCGCCGTCCTGCTTCAGCAGCAGCGGAGTGCCGGAGAAGCTCTGGTACTCGCCTTCCTGCTTGAGGATCAGCGGAGTTCCCGAGAAGCTCTTGTACTCGCCTTCCTGCTTCAGGATCAGCGGAGTGCCCGAGTAGCCCTTGTACTCGCCTTCCTGCTTCAGGATGAGGGGCTCGCCCGAGTAGCTCTTGTACTCGCCCTTCTGTTCGAGGATCAGCGGATGTCCGGAGTGTCCTTTATATTCGCTCATGGTCCAATTCCTTTATCTAGAGAGCACTGGCAGGCCCAGCCAGGAGGAGAAGATAGTCGGGCTGTTGATCAACAGCGGCTCGCCCGAGTACGATTTGTACGGACCGCTGGTGTCCAACAGCAGAGGAGTCCCTGAGAAGGACTTGTAGGGACCGCTGCTGTTGAGCAGCAGCGGCGTACCGGAAAACGACTGATACGGGCCCGAACTCTTGATCACCAGCGGAGTACCCGAAAAGGTCTTGTCGCTGTCGGTCAGAAGCCAGTCGCCGGAATAGGATTTGTACTTGCCCGAAGTGTCGAGCAGCACGGGAGCATGAAGCAAATTGGAGAACGGCGTCGCATCGCTCATCTCAGTGGCGGCCGATGCCGACGAGCCGAGGCTGATCTTGTTGGGACCGTAGCTGTCGAGGATCGCCTCGACCTTGGCGCCGAAACCGAACGCGGCTTTGGCCGCCACCACGACCGAACCCTTCTTGACGTACTCGGCATAGGTAGCCGCGTCCTTGCGCGAAACGCCTGCCTTGCCGAGCGCTGCCGCAATGTCGGCCGGCGCTGCCGACTTGCTGGTAACGACTGCGTAGTCGTAGCCACCCTTTTTCAGATCGGCTTCCAGCGCACCCAGCTTGCTGCTGGAATCGTACAACCGGGCGATGGTTTGCGTCATGGTAACTCCGTTTCAGCCTCAGGACCCCGTGAGCTGGCCCTGCATCAAAATGGGTTCCCTCCGCCGTATCAATGGGACCATCGTCACCAGCGTGGCCAAGAGCAACACCAATTCGAGGTAGTAGACGAAGTGATAACCGGCAGCGGCGCTGGACAGACTTGGCGGCACGTAAGCAGTTACCAGGTCGCGCAAGATACCGCCGAGCGCGATCGCGATGCCGGCCGCCGAGGCCTGCACCGCACCCCATGCTCCGAGCGCCAGGCCGGCCTGATCCTTCGGTGCCGCATTCATCGTGGCGGTCAGGGTGCCATGGCCGAACAAGCCGGCGCCGAATCCGATCATCAGCGTGCCTAGACCGAAGGTCAGTGCGGAGGCTGTGATCCAGGAGATGTCGGCAGAGAAGATCACCGCAAGAAAAGCCGGGATGCCGACAAGCGCGCCGGCGCTCGCCATCCGGAACGGATCGGCGCCGCGGCTGAGCACGCGCGAGGCAAGGCCGAAGCCGAACAGGCCGCCGACCGCCAATGCCGCGGTGAGCTTGGTCGTATCACCAACGCTGAGATGCAGGATCTGTCCGCCATACGGCTCGAGCAGCACGTCCTCCATGCTGAACGCCATGGTGCCGAGCCCGACCGCGATCAGCCGCCGCGTCGCGTCAGGGCCGTGAATGAACGCATCCCACGACTCGCGGAAGCCGCCCGTCGGCGCGCCCGCGACCGGGATCGGAACGCTGGTGCCGGTGCGCTGGCGCGCTTCCATCTTCCATGAGGCGATGCCGTTGAGCAGGATGGTGGCGACCGCGGCGCCCTGGATCACCTGGATCAGTCGACCCGGAGAGAAGTCAGCGAGCAGAATGCCGAAGATGATCGCGCTCGCGATCATGCCGAGCATCAGCATCGTGTACATCAGGCCGACGACCTTCGGCCGCGACTCGGCCGGAGCAAGGTCGGTCGCCAATGCGAGCCCGACAGTCTGCGTGGTGTGAACGCCGGCGCCGATCAGCAGGAAGGCCAGCGCGGCAGCAGCCTGCCCGATCCATACCGGGGCATGACCGGCTTCGCCGCCGCCGGACAGCACCAGCAGCGCAAACGGCAGAATGGCGAGGCCGCCGAACTGCACCATGGTCCCCTTGTAGAGGAACGGCACGCGGCGCCAGCCGAGAACGGATTTGTGGACGTCGGACTTGAAGCCGATCAGCGCCCGGAACGGCGCGAAGATCAGCGGGATCGACACCATCACGCCGACGATCGAGGCCGGCACTTTGAGTTCGACGATCATCACCCGGTTGAGCGTGCCGACCAGCAGCACCAGCGACATGCCGACCGCGACCTGAAACAGCGACAGGCGCAACAGCCGGGACAGCGGCAGATCCGGCGTCGCCGCATCCGCGAATGGCAGGAAGCGCGGTCCCAACGAGGCCCACGCCCTCATCACTTTTTGGCTGACTGTGTTCATCGTTCAGCAAATCCAACTTGCTTGCGTGAGTGCGGCAGATGCCACGATCCCCCGAACGAACAGCACCACTTTGTGGCCAGCGACGATCTGCGACAGATCAAACTATCGACACATGCCGGCCTGGCTACAAAGCAAGCGACCGGGACCCTTGGATCCCGGTCCAGCCACAACAGCTTCGAAGAAGCTGAATCAGCCGATGGTGACCGAGCTCTCGATCGCCGCGGTCTTGCCGTTCCAGTACTTCGGGAACCAGGTGGTGTGCGACAGCACCGCGTAGTGAACGAGAATGGCGATCACGGTGACGCTGCCGAGCAGCAGCGGGAGACCGACCGTCGGCTTGACCACAGTCCAGATGCGACCTTGATTCATTTTAGATACTCCTCAATGCGCTGATTAGTGCAGCCAGGGCGAGTAGACGTACGCCAGGAAGTGAGCGACGATGGCGATCGCACCGAAGATGCGGGTGCCGTCGATCACGTGCTTGTGGAGCTCTTCCGATTCCGCAATCGTCAGGCCGGTCGGCCAGACCTTGTTGAGATCGTCTGCCATAGTGAGTTCTCCTAAGAGACTTTCGATCAGTTTCGTGCTGAACCTGCACGTAGGTGGATCACCGTGGGCACGAGCCGGACGAAAACTCGTCCGCAGCCGCTCGTCAGTTCGCTCACGGCATTTTGCCGATGACTCCGGGGCCTAAGCGCCGATCGACAGACCACCCGTTCGAGCCCCTCGGAGACCTGGGTCATCGACCCTGCCTCCACCCGTTCGAGTTCTGCCACCGGACACCAGCTGCGGAGCCCTTCACCCGGCCGAACCGATCGCCTAAAGCTCTCGATCACGACTGAGTGATTGTAAGATTATCCTGACACACATTTTTGTCAATTTCACATGACACTCGGGACTGTCCGTGTCATACCGGACATCCTCAAACCGGTCCGCCAACGCCCGGACATGGTCAATTGAGTGACACGGAATGCAGTCAGGCATTGAAAATCCAACGGATTTTGACGCAGCCGCTCGCCTGGTTCGGCGCAGCGCCGAGCCTGCGCTATTCGAGCCGATCCGAGCCGCCCGGCAGACCGAGGCGCGCCTCCACAGCAGCCGGCTACACGATGAGCTGGTCGCGCGCCTCAGTCAGGAATCCGATCTTAGCGAGGGACTGATCCGGTTCCGCTCTCATCTGATGGCGCTGATCCCTGCCCGCGGCGTTGCGCTGTGGCTACGCGGCCAACACCTTTCGCTCGGCGAAGCGCCGCCCGCTGCGGACATTGCGGCGCTGGTCGCCTGGCTCGAGTCCAGCAATCGCACCGACGTATTTCGCACTAATGCGCTGGTTGACGTCTATCCGCCCGCTGTGGCGTTCGCGCCGCTGGCGAACGCGGTTTTGGCGTTTCCACTATCGCCTGCACCGGCTGACTATCTGATGTGGTTCAGACAGGTCGCACCGGGTGCCGTGCCCGAACCATCGCAGCGCCCCTGGCAGCCAATCGATATGGAAGCCGCCGAACGGCTGCGTGCCTCGCTGTGCGGCGTGGTGCGGCGGCGGATCGAAGGCATCGCGCGCGAACGCAAGTCGGCGCGATTACTCCAAGAGCAGCTAATGCGGCAGGTCGATATCGGCCTGCACCGCTCCAAAGACGCCACCCAGACCTTGCAGGAAGAGACGCGCCGCCGCGTCGCGGTCGAGGCCGATCTGTCTCAGCTGCTGCGCCGCACGGTCGAGGATCAGGAAGCCGAACGGCTTCGCATCTCCCGCGAGCTCCACGACACGCTCGGCCAGACGCTGACTCTATTCCAACTCGCCGTCGATGATATCGGGCGCAACACCGCTGATGATGTCATGGCGCAGGCACGCGTCGCCGAGCTGAAATCACTGACCGTCGATCTCGGCCGCCAGGTCCGCCAACTCGCCTGGGAAATTCGTCCTCCGGCACTCGACGATATCGGCATCGAAGCTGCGATCCGGCATCTGCTGGAGGTATGGAGCGAGAAGTCGCGTATCGACCTCGAGCTGCACATCACCCTCGGTGACGCCCGCCTGCCGCCCGCGGTGGAGACCACGCTGTACCGCGTGCTGCAGGAAGCACTGACCAACATCGTCCGCCACGCCGCGGCGAAGCATGTCGGAATTGTCCTGCGCCGCGGCGCCGACAACCTGACGATGATCGTCGAGGACGACGGCTGCGGCTTCGGCGATCCGGAAGCCGGCCCGCCCCGCGCGCGGCTCGGCCTGCTCGGCATCCGCGAGCGGCTGTCGCTGGTCGACGGCACGCTCGAAATCGAATCTGCGCGAGGCAAGGGCACAGCCTTGTTCGCGCGTATTCCGCTCTAGCCCGCTGAGGCTCATGCAATGGACCAGCAAGCTCCCCGACTTCGCGTCTTTCTGGCCGACGATCACCCGGTGGTGCTGAGTGGTCTGAAAGCATTGGTGGCCGGCGATCCCGGCCTCGAAATGGTCGGCGAAGCCGGCGACGGCCCCAACGCGCTGCGCCGCGCCACAGAGCTGAAGCCCGACGTCGCGGTGCTCGATCTATCGATGCCCGGCCTCAACGGCATCGAAGTCGCACGCAAATTCCTCGCCACCTGCCCGGAATGCCGGGTTCTGGTGCTGACCGTGCACGAAGACGGCGCTTACTTGCGCCAACTGCTCGACCTCGGCGTCTCCGGCTATGTGCTGAAGCGGTCCGCCACCGAAGAGCTGATCCGCGCCATTCACGCGGTCGGCGGCGGCGGGATCTATCTCGATCCGGCGATCGCCGGCCGCGCTATCGGCCGCAGCACGCCGCACGTCCACAACGGCGACGACCACAACGCCGTCGCCGAACTCTCGACCCGGGAAATCGAAGTGCTACGCCTCGCAGCCGTCGGCCACAGCAACAAAAGCATCGCCGCCAAGCTGCAGATCGGTGCCAAGAGCGTCGAAACCTACAAGGCCCGCGGCATGGCCAAGCTCGGCTTCCACAACCGCGTCGAGGTCGTCCGGTTCGCCCTCAGCATGGGCTGGCTGTCGGATCCGTAGGGCTGCCCTTATTTATTCGAACGTCATTCCGGGGCGCTCGCGTAGCGAGCGAACCCGGAATCCCGAGATGTTCTGAGCCCTCCCCCAACCACATCGAGATTCCGGGTCTGCGCGCCTATCGGCGCGCATCCCGGAATGACGTGTGGGGTCGAGGTGTCGAGGCTCTTCCCAACTGACTATAGATGCTACGCCGCCCGCCGCAGTTCGACGCGCCAGACGTCGGGCCCCTGCTCCAGATACGTCCAGCGGCAATCGTCGCCGTGGACTTGTTCGAAGAAATTGCGCAGCGGACGGGGGTCGTGATCGACCACGATCTGCAGGCCCTCGCCGACGGCGAGATGATCGAACAGCCGCGGGATGATCTCATGGCGCTGATAGGGCGGGATCTCGCGGACGTCGAGCACGCGTTCGGCTTGCGGAGTATCGGTCATCGTCATCGTCCTTGTTCAGAATTGAAAGTGATGCGTCAGGCGAGCTTGCCGCGGGCCAGCAGTGTCGGCGCGTAGCTGATGGCGAAGCCCAGGAAAGCGACAGACCAGCCGAGCGCGGCGACATGCAGCAGCCCGTCGCTATAGGCCGGCGCCAACGCCGCCGCGACGCGGGCAATGACGGCAACCAGCGCCGCCAGATACACGGCTTGGGTCGCCGCCGAGGCTCTAAGCGCCTGACCGGTGTGGCGGAGCGAGGCGCGTGTCATCACTTGCCAGCGTCATCACGCCGCGGCGCCGAACATTCAGGAGTGCAGCCCGGCGCTTGCCGGTGGGAGGCCGAACCCCGCGCAGGCCGTGAGCAGAAACCGATCGGGAACAAACAGATAGCCGACATGGAGAATCAGCAGCAGGCGATCTTTCACGGTGCGATCACCGGCCCAGCGCGCGAGGCGCACCAGATGCCCAAGCCGGGGGCAACTAGCAGCGCACCGGTGGCGGTGCCTTCCGGCCGCGCGATCCACACCACCAGCGTCAGCGCGCTGAAGGCGACGATCACCATGTCGAGCTTGCCGAACGGCTGCGGCAAGCGGCCGGGATTCTGCCGCACCAGCCAATTGCGGGTGAAGCTCGGGGTGATGCGGCCGCCGATCAGCGCGATCAGCAGGATCACGACGCCGACGCCGGCGCGGATACCGTAGTCTGCGGCGCCGTTGAAATGGGCTTCGAGATGAAACGCCACATTGCCGGCGAGCAGCAGCGTGATCAGGGCGACGACGTTGAGGTTGCGCCAGTTCCGCCCGGCCGCGATTTCACGCGCAGCGGCGAGCGCGACCAGCAACAGGAAGCTTGCATCGATCAGCAGCGCGGCGAGCCAGGCGATGTCGGCCGAGAACGTCACGGCCAGCCGGCCCGCGAACCACACCAGCACCAGCGTCAGCAGCGGCGTGCCTTGTAGCGGCAGTCGTCCGGTCCAGTTCGGGATCGCGGTCAGCAGGAAGCCGGTGATCACCGCCGGCAGATAGCCGTAGAGCATTTCGTGGACGTGCCAGTCGCGCGGCGCCAGCGCGGTCTGCAGCGTCAGCTCGCCGAAATACACCGGTAGCCACAGCAACACCGCGAGAGCGGCAAACACCGCTCCGCAGAAGAAGAATGGCCGGAAGCCGGCAGACAGAAAGGCCGGGCCCGTACGAGTGTGATAGCGCGGCACCGGCTTGCGCGTCGCCGCTTGCGGAGAAGTTTCGACGGTCGTGCTGCTCATGGCGCTCATCCGAGTTGATGACCGGCGGCACCGGTCCTCGGCTTTTCTAGAGCAAGGCCGTCGTTGCTAGTTGTGCCAGCACAAACTCGCGAACGATTTGCAGGGGAACATCCCCACCGTCATTGCGAGCCACCGGGTCCGGCCTTGGCCGGCCCGATGACAGGCTCCGCGAAGCAATCCAGCTCCGTGCACTGAGCCGGATTGCTTCGTCGCTTCGCTCCTCGCAATGACGGAGAGACGTCTTTACGGAAGCGGCGAGACGCCGATCACATAAGGGTGGAGAAGCAGCAAGCTCAGCCATGCCGCGAGGCCGACGGCGACGCGCGTCGGGCTGATCCGCCAGGCCGGCGGACGTAACCGGCCGCTGA
The DNA here is from genome assembly GCF_000333455.1 of Rhodopseudomonas sp. B29. Taxonomy (GTDB): domain Bacteria; phylum Pseudomonadota; class Alphaproteobacteria; order Rhizobiales; family Xanthobacteraceae; genus Rhodopseudomonas. The sequence continues at coordinate 969 of NZ_BADD01000287.1, read as the reverse complement.
TCAGTGCAGCGAACGGCCAGAACGAGGTGTGGGCAGCCAGCGTCTGCCAGCGCTCCGCGCCGAGTTGGCGGCGTTTGCGGCGGTCGATGATCAGCATGCCGGCCAGCGCCATCAGCGCGAAGAAGCCGAACAGCAGCACATGTGCGAGATCACCGTTCGGCACCACATGAGCACCGGCCCACAGGCCGGTCGCCCACAATAGCGGATGCCTGACGATGCCGACCACGCCAGGATGTTTGGGATCGAACGGCTTGCGCGGATCACCGCCGAACGACAGCGGATTGGCGGCGCCGATCCCAAAGGCGGCGAACTGGCAGGCGAGCGGCAGCGCCAGATTGGGCGCCCACATCTGCCAGCGCTCGAACGGCCACAGTTCCACGAACGGCGCCCGTCCGGTGGCGATGATCAGCCACGCCAGCACCACGACGGATTCAATGCTGTATCCGATCAGGAAGCCGCGCTCGCCGAGTGCTCGCACCAAAGCCGCCCGCACCGCGGGACGTGCCGGGATCGCGTGGCTCATCAGGAAGACCGCGAAAGCGACAATGAATTCGGTCCAGCCGGACAAGTAAGCCTCTCGGCGCCGTCATTGCGAGGAGCGAAGCGACGAAGCAATCAGACGCAATGCACGGAGCTGGATTGCTTCGCTTCGCTCGCAATGACGGAGAGCGAAGCTACGCACCTTCAGCTCACGCCTGCCCGGTTCCGGCCTTGACGAATATCAAGCTACGCGTCCCCTCATCACGCCGCCTTTGCGAACAGCGCGCCGAGCGCGGACTGGGCTTCCTGCTGGATCCGCGCCAAATGATCGGCGCCGACGAAGCTCTCGGCGTAGATCTTATAGACGTCTTCGGTTCCGGAGGGCCGCGCGGCGAACCAGCCGTTGGCGGTGGTGACCTTGACGCCGCCAATCGGCTGACCGTTGCCGGGCGCCTTGGTCAGCACCGCGGTGATCGGCTCGCCGCGAGC
>NZ_BADD01000288.1 GCF_000333455.1 Rhodopseudomonas sp. B29 | reverse complement strand
GGCTGGGACGATGTGATCCGATGCGAGATCGGCAGTGACGTGGCTCGGCACGCTGCGGCGCAACTCGCTAGCCATGCCGATTGCCGAGCAAATCTGACCCGGCGTGCAGTAGCCGCACTGAAAACCGTCATGCTTGATGAAGGCTTGTTGCAGCGGATGCAGCGCATTGCCCTCGCCGAGCCCCTCGACCGTGGTGACTTCGCGACCGCAGAACTGCACCGCCAGCGCGAGGCACGAGACGATGCGCTCGCCATCGACCAGCACCGTGCAGGCGCCGCACGCGCCCTGGTTGCAGCCTTTCTTGGTGCCGTAGAGATGCAGCGTCTCGCGCACGAGATCGAGCAGCGATACGCGGGGGTCGGACGGCACGGCCACTGCCGTGCCGTTGATCCGGATTGATCCGGACGAGACAGATTGACGATCTGCGAGCATAAGATCTCCTCAGAGCAGGTCGATGGATGTCGGCGATGTCGAATAAGCAGCGGGCCGATACGCGGATGCGCGTGCGACGAAGACCCGGCGTCCGCGGTCTTCATGAGCGCACTGCGCATAGCCACGGCCATCGCGCGAGGGTATGAAGTCAACCGGAACGGTGATCCGTTTATACGGAACATTGTTCCGTTTAGCAAGAGGGTGCGGTGCCTGAAAAAATCAGCCAAGCGGCCGAAAAGCAAAACGGCGACCAAGAGCCCCAGCCCGCGCCCGCAGCGGGCCGATGCGCAACGTAACGTCGCAAGGTTACTCGAGGTCGCGCTGGAGGTGTTCACAACTTCGGGAGTGGACGCGCCGGTGCGGGAGATCGCCGACAAGGCCGGCGTCGGCGTCGGCACTCTCTATCGTCACTTCCCGCAGCGCTCCGACCTGATCGTGGCCGTGTATCGCCACGAAGTCGATGGCTGCGCCGAAACAGCCAAGACCTTGGCTGCCAAGTACAAACCATTCGATGCGCTAGTTCGCTGGATGCAGCGCTACGTCGAACTGGTCGTCGCCAAGCGCGGGCTGGGTGCGGCGCTGTATTCGGGCGATCCTGCCTATCAGGCGTTGCCGGGCTATTTCGAACAGCGTTTGGTGCCCGCTCTGCGCAGCCTGCTCGACGCTGCGACTGCGTCAGGCGACGTCCGCGCCAGAGTCGATCCGTTCGACCTGCTGAAAGGCGTCGCGTTGTTGTCCAATTCGGCCTACGGCGAAGATCCGGCCCATACAAGGCGCATGGTCACCTTGCTGATCGACGGCCTTCGCTATCGCTCGACCAAGTAGAGCGAGCCGCTATCTCAGCCGCACGACCTTGGGATCGTCAAGCGGCTGCAGCGCCTCCGCGAGCTTGACCGACAGCTCATCCTCATGGAACGGCTTCTTGATCAGCCGGATGTGGCCGACTTCTTCGAGCGCTTTGAGGTCGGCGAAGCCGCTGGCGAACAAGGTGGGCAGCGACGGCCGCAGCTCATGCGCCTTCTTGGCGACTTCGACGCCGCTCATGCCAGGCATCGCGTAGTCAACCAGCAATAGATCGATACGCGACGGGCCGCGCAGCACGTCCAGCGCCGCACTGCCGCTGCCGACGCTGAGCACCGCATATCCCTGCTCGCGCAGCATCGATCCGACGACTTCGCGTACCGCGCTGTCATCGTCGACAAGCAGAACCGTCTTCTCCGCCGGGTTGGCCTTGGCCAGAGTCGTCGCCGTCGTGCCGGCCGGGCTCTGTAGCGCGTGCGCGGCACGCGGCAAAAACACAGTGACGCTGGTGCCTTCACCAAGCGTCGTGCGAATGCGGATTCCGCCACCCGACTGCTTGGCGAAGCCGAAGACTTGCGGCAGGCCGAGCCCCGAGCCCTTGCCGACATCCTTGGTGGTGAAGAACGGCTCGAAGACGCGGTCGAGGACTTGCGGCGGAATGCCGGTGCCGGTGTCGTTCACCGTCAGCACGACATATTCACCGGGCGCCGGATCCTCGGGACGTTGCGGCGGTGAACTGATCACCGTCTGCCCGGTCTCGACCGTCAGGGCGCCGCCGATCTCCATCGCATCGCGCGCATTGATGGCGAGGTTGAGGATGATCAGTTCGATCTGCGTGGGATCGACCAGCGCCGGCCACAGATCGGACTTCAGCACGGTCTCGATCCGGATCGAGCCGCCCATCGTGCTCTGTAAGAGTTCGCGCATGCCCGCCACGGTCTCATTGAGATCGACCGGCTTCGGCTCCAGCTTCTGCCGTCGCGAGAACGCGAGTAGTTGCGCCGTCAGCGTTGCGCCGCGCTGCGCGGCGGTTTTCATATGCCCGAGCCGCGTGGCGATTTCTTTCTCGGTGCCCGGCTTGGTGAGGCGCTTCTCGACGAAGCTGATATTGCCCAGCACCACGGTGAGCAGATTGTTGAAGTCGTGGGCGACACCGGCGGTGAGTTGGCCGACGGCTTCGAGCCGCTGCAACTGCCGCAGCGTCGTCTCGACGCGCTCGCGCTCTTCGATTTCCCGGGCGAGCTCGGCATTGCGCTGCGCCAGTGCCGTCGCAGCAGCGCGCTCGGATGTGACGTCGCGCCCGACCACATACATGGCGTCGCGCTCGGGCGCCGCGGTCCACGCCACCCGGCGCCACTCGCCATCGGCCTGACGAATCGGACTTTCGAAACGGCCGACCGAGCGCTCCTGCAGCGACTGGGCGAACTGCTCGTTGACGGCGGACCGGTTAGCGAGCGGCAACAACAGATCGAACATGCTGCCGATCAGCGCATCGTCCTGATAGCCCAGCATCGACGACCACGCCGGGTTGAGCCGACGCAACCGGCCATCGTCGCCGATCACCGCGAACAGATCGGGGCTGAGCCGCCACAGGCTGTCGCGCTCGGCGGTGCGCTCGCCGACGCGGCGTTCGAGATCGGCGGTGAGCGCTTCCAACTGTTGCTGAGCGCGGCGTTCGTCGGTGACGTCGCGGACCACCCCAACAAAGCGAATGAACTTCTCGGCTTCGAAGAGGGCCTGCCCGCGCGCCGCAATCCAGCGCTCCTGCCCCGTCGCCGACGTGACGCGATATTCCGCAGCGAAACTGCCGTCGGCCGCTGGATCATACTTGGTCGCACGTCGCGCCGCGTCGACCAGGCGATCGCGGTCCTCCGGATGACAGGCGCCCATATAGGTCTGGTAATCGACCTCGGCGTTTGGCGGCCAGCCCAGCATGGCGCGGGCGCTGGCATCCCATTTCAGCTTGCGCGTAGTGGGATCGTAGTCCCACAGGCCGAGCTTTGCGGCTTCGGTGGCCAGCCGGGCGCTGAGCTCGGTACGGCTCAACGCATCCTGTGTCTTCCTGGCTTCCACCCGCTGGCGCGCCTGATCGAGCGCACGCTCGACGGCGGTCGCGAGTCGCGTCAGGTTGCGTTTCACGACGTAGTCGGTCGCGCCGCGTTTCAGCGCATTGGTGGCGAATTCCTCGCCGACCACGCCGGAAACGAAGATGAACGGCAGCTCGGGCTGCAGCGAAGAAGCAATGTTCAGTGCCGACAGCCCGTCGAAGTCCGGCAGCGAGTAGTCGGCCAGAATAATGTCATGGTCGCCGCGCTCCAGCGCCGCCACGAAATTGCGGCGGTTGAAGACACGGTCCAACGTAAAGTCGAGTTCCGCCTTGGACAAATGCGCCGCGAGTAGCTCGGCATCGATGTCGCTGTCTTCCAGCAGCAGAATGCGAACCGGCTCGCCCGGCATGGTCACGCCTCCTTGAGCCGCGCCCTTGGTGGCGGCTCATTGAGAACGGCCCAGAACATCCCTAGGTCCTGGATCGCCTCAAAAAAAGCGTTGAAGTCGACCGGCTTGACCACGAACGCGTTGACGCCGAGTTCATAGCTCTTCACCAGATCGCGCTCTTCGCGCGAAGACGTCAGCATTACAACCGGAATTTGCCGCTGCTGCGGATCCTTTTTGACTTTCTCGAGCACTTGCAGCCCGTCGACTTTCGGCAGCTTGAGATCGAGCAGCACCACGGCGGGATCGCCTGGCGGGCGATCTTTGTACGTCCCCTTCGAGTCGAGATAGTCGAGCGCCTCGGCGCCGTCGCGCGCCACGACGATGTCGTTGGCGAGCTGGCATTTGGCCAGCGCCGCGAGCGTCAGCTCGAGATCGCGCGGGTTGTCCTCCACCAGGAGGATCGGTCTGAGATCAGCCAAGTGTCGTCTTCCTCTTTAGCTTGTCGGGGTCACGTGGCAGCGCAAAGGTGAATTCGGCGCCGACGCCCGGCTCGCCCTTGGCGCCGATCCAGCCGCCATGGCGCTCGACGATGCGTTTCACCAACGCGAGACCGATGCCGGTACCCTCGAAGTCTTCGGCACGATGCAGACGTTGAAATACGCCGAACAGCTTGCCCACATAGGCCATCTCGAAGCCGACGCCGTTGTCTGCGACCGTGTAGTTGGTCATGCGATCGTCCTCGGTGCCGCGCACCGAAATGATCGCGGGATCGCGAGGCTTTGAGTATTTGATGGCGTTGTGAAGCAGATTCTGCAGCACCTGCCGCAGCATGCTGGCATCGCCGTAGCCGTGCGGCAGCGCGTCGATCTTCCAGACGATATTGCGCCCGGCGGTCTCCGGCTCCAGCGTGTGCAGGACTTCCTTGACCAGCTTGTTCATGTCGACCGAGGCCGTCGCGAGCTGCGAGCGGCCGAGCTGGGAGAAGTGCAACAGATCGTCGACCAGGTCGCCAGCGGCGAGCGCCGCCTCCTTGATGGTCTGCACGTAGTGTTGCGACTTGGCGTCGAGGTGTTTCTCCTTGTCGGCCAGGAGCTCGGCGAAGCCGACGATATGTCGGAACGGCGCCCGCAAATCATGGGAGATGGAGTAGGAGAACGACTCCAGCTCTTTGTTGGCGGCTTCCAACCGGTCGGTAAGTTCGGCGCGCTCTTCGGCGAGACGCAGCACCAGCGTCTGAATGGAAGCGCGGAAGCTCGCGGCATTGTCGACCTCCGCCGAGGTCCACGGCAGCGCATGCAGCCGCACCTGCTGCTTCCACATATCGAACGACTTGCGGGGATGCAGTCGCCCGCTCTCGCCAAGTGCCGGCTTGGTCGGATCGCCGCCCCATTCGATGGTCCGCACGACCTCCGGCCTGAACCAGATGATGTAGTCCGGACGAATCTGCGAGATCGACACGGCGAGCACGCCGCTGGCGGTCTGGGCGATCGCCTCGCCGCCGCCCCACATCGAGGCGAGCGAGGCGGTTGCAAGCAGATCGTGCTGTTCGTCGAACAGCCATTTGGCCAGTTCGCGGATCGCGCGCTCCGGCGGTGTCTCGCCGGCGGTGAGGACATTGTCCTGCACCACCACGGCGGCGCCCGATGCGTTGGCCAGCCGCATCCAGAGTTGGGGGTGGCCGGCAAGGCCGCGCTGATACGACGGCGCCACCGTCAATTTACCGAGAAGCCTGGTCTCGACGCTTTTCAGCTCGAGCCGCTCGGCGGAACTGATCGCCTGCAGCTTCGAGCCGATCTGCAGCGAGACGATCTGGCCGAGAATGTCGCAAGCGGTGCGGAGCTGCGCGTTGACGATCATCGGCGCGCGGCTGTGACCCGAGATCAGCCCCCACAATTCGCCGTCGATCAGGATCGAGATCGACATCGACGTCGCGGTGCCCATGTTGCGCATGTATTCGAGGTGCACCGGCGACACACTGCGCAGCGCGGCGCGCGACAGATCCAGCAGCGTACCATCGAGCGGACTGACTGCCGGCTCGATCGGCACCGGCTGATAATCGCAGTCGGCGATCAGTCTAATGCGATTGAGCCGGTAGAGGTCGCGGGCCTGCGGCGGAATGTCGGACGCGGGAAAGCGCAGGCCAAGATAGGACGGCAGCACGCCGTTGCCGTCTTCCGCCAGCACGGTGCCGTCGCCCTTGTCGTCGAAACTGTAGAGCAGCACGCGGTCGAATCGGGTGAGCGCACGGACTTCCCGCACCGCCTCCTCTGCTATGGCTGACACATCAGACGCTCGGGAGATCCGGTCGAGAAAATCACGCAGCCGCGGATAGAGCGCCGCCAGGGACACGTCCTCTTCGCGCGGCGGCGACTCGAATTCGAGCACGACGCCCTGCTCGCTGCGATGGGCGCTGAGCTGAACATCGCGGCCGCCGATCCTCACGACGCAGAGCAGCACATAGTCGTCTCCGCCGAGCCATCGCCGGGTCTGGTCGCAGACATCGGCGAGGTCGGGGAACACAGACAGGCGGTCGCCGGGCTTCAGGTCCAAGCCCACCAGCTCGGCGACATTGGCGCTACGATGAAGCACATCGAGGTCGGCGAAGCCTACGACCAGCAGAGCTCCGTATGGCTGAATAGCACCCGGAACCCGAATGGGTTCCGTCGCGCATGCATCGAGGTTCGGGAGAAGATGATCCACCCCGCGACCCTACCAGTCACAATTCGGTTCCGGCAACAAACTCTGGAGCGGAACCCGGTGGGCCGCCGGGCAACTACGCGGCGGAACCGCTCAGGGCGGCGCTATTGCGACGTTGTGAACACTATCTAAGTAATCGGGAACCTGAGGCCGCGCACATTGGCTCCAGCCTCGGGCGAGATTTCAAACGACGCTGCGATGCCGCTCGATGCAAGTTGCGAGAACCTCGTCCATCGGCTGGTTCCACCATGCGTCAGAGAAGATCTCGATCTCCGAGTAACCGGCGAAGCCCTGCGCCTCGACCGCGGCGCGGACGCTACGGATATCGATGACGCCGTCGCCCATCATGCCGCGGTCATTGAGCAGGTCCTTGGTCGGTACCAGCCAGTCGCAGACATGAAACGCCATCAGGCGGTCCTTGCCGGCGCGTGCGATCTGCGGCAGCAGCTCGGGGTCCCACCAGATGTGATAGACGTCGAGTGCCACGCCGAGCGCGCCGCTGCGCGACGGATCGAGCGCGTCGCACAGATCGAGCGCCTGTTTGGTAGTATTGACGCAGGCGCGGTCGGCCGCATAGGCCGGATGCAGCGGCTCGATCGCCAGCGGCATCTTGGCCTGCCTGGCGTAGTCCAATAGATCGGCCAGCGCATCGTGCACTTGCGCGCGGGCCGCGACGATATCCTTCGACGGCGCGCTACCCGGCCGCGAATATTGCGGCAGGCCGCCGACCACTAGCACAACGCACGAGGCACCGAGCGCAGCCGCTTCATCGACGGCGCGGCGATTGTCGTCGCGCACCGCGGAGCGATGCGCATCGTCGGCAGTGAACATGCCGCCGCGGCAATAGCCCGAGAGTTCGAGCCCTGCGTCCTTCACGAGGCGCACCGCGCGGTCGAGCCCGATCGCCGCCACCTGATCGCGCCACGGATCAATGGCGCGGATGCCATGACGCGCGCACGCCTCGATGATGGCTGCGAGATCGCCCTGCTTGCGGACCGTCGCGGTGTTCAGCGACAGCCAGCGGTGGTCTTGAGAAAAGTCGCGCATATCAGGCTTCGATGCCGCGGGTGGCGAGCAGCGACTTCATTCGCGCGGTCGCGAGTTCCGGATTGGCGAGCAGCCCGGCCTTGTCGGCAAGCCGGAACAGCTCGGCGAAGTGCAGCGTCGAACGCGTGCTCTCCTGGCCACCGATCATGGTGAAGTGATCCTGATGGCCGTTGAGCCAGGCCATGAACACCACACCAGTCTTGTAGAACCGGGTTGGAGCCTTGAAGATGTGCCGCGACAGCGGCACCGTCGGGCCGAGCACGTCATGGAAGCCGGCTTCATCGCCGGCCGCGAGGCGCGACAGCGCGTAGGACGCCGCCGGCGCGATGGCGTCGAAGATACCGAGCAGCGCGTGCGAATAGCCCTGCTCGTCGCCGGCAATCAGCTCGGCGTAGTTGAAGTCGTCGCCGGTGTACATCTTGACCCGCTTGTCGAGCCTGCGACGCATATCGATCTCGCGCTGCTTGTCGAGCAGCGAGATCTTGATGCCGTCGATCTTCGCCGCATTGCGGTTGACGATGTCGACCGCGACGTCCATCGCGCCATCGAGATCGGCGACGCCCCAGTAGTTCGCCAGCGCCGGATCGAACATGTCGCCAAGCCAGTGGATGATCACCGGCTCGCGAACCTGGCCGAGCACGCGGTCATAGACCTTGGCGTAGTCGTCCGGGCTCTTGCCGAGCTTGGCGAGCGCGCGCGACGCCATCAGGATGATGCGCCCGCCGACTCTTTCTATTGCTTCGATCTGCTGCTCGTAAGCGGCGATGACGTCGTCGAGCGACTTGGCGTCCTCGACCGCCAGATGATCGGTGCCGGCGCCGGAGAACACCAGCGCGTCGCGCGGCTTCGCCGCCGCGACCGAGCGCTGGATCAATTCGAGCGAGGTCGGCCAATCCAGACCCATGCCGCGCTGCGCGGTGTCCATCGCCTCGGCGACACCGAGACCGAGGTCCCAGATGTGTTCGCGGAACGCGATGGTGCGATCCCAATCGACCGCCGCCGACAACCACGGATCGACCTCGGCGAACGGATCGGCCACGACATGCGCGGCCGAAAACGCGACGCGGTTCAGCTTGCCGGCCTGCTTGGCCGGAAAGCTGCGCGACGCCGCCAGGTGATAGGTCTCGATCGAGCGATCCGCGCGCGGTAGCCGCAGCGACAACGACGACAGGCTCAGGACTGGCTTGTTCATGGCAGCCTCACACCTTGATGGTGGGAACGTCGACCCAGCGGCGTTCCTTCCAGCTCTGCAGCGCGCATTCGACGAGCTGCACGCCCTTGGCGCCTTCGAGCAGCGTGTACTTGTAGGGCGCATCCTCGCAGACGTGGCGGATGAACATCTCCCACTGCTCCTTGAAGCCGTTGTCGTAGGAGACGTTGTCCGGCACCTTCTGCCAGTCGGCGTAGAAATCGTGGGTGCGCTTCTCGTCCGGATTCCAGACCGGCCGCGGCGTCGCCTGACGGGCCTGGATCATGCACTCGGTGAGACCGGCGACAGCCGATCCATGCGTGCCATCGACCTGGAAGGTGACGAGGTCGTCGCGATACACGCGCGTCACCCACGACATGTTCATGTGGGCGATGACGCCGCCCTTGAGTTTGAAGGTGGCATAGGCGCTATCGTCGGCGGTCGCCTTGTACTTCTTGCCCTCTTCATCCCAGCGCTCCGGGATGTCGGTGGTGCCCATGCAGGTCAGGCTCTCGACCTCGCCGAACAGATTGTCGAGCACGTAGCGCCAGTGGCAGACCATGTCGAGAATGATGCCGCCGCCGTCTTCGCTACGATAATTCCACGACGGCCGCTGCGCTTCCTGCCAATCGCCTTCGAACACCCAGTAGCCGAACTCGCCGCGCACCGACAGCATGCGGCCGAAGAACCCGCTATCGCGCAGCATCGCCAGCTTCTTCAGGCCGGGCAGGAACAGCTTGTCCTGCACGGTGCCATGTTTGATGCCCTTGGCGTTGGCGCGCTTCACCACCTCGATCGCCTCGGGCAGGTTGGTGGCAATCGGCTTCTCACAATAGATGTGCTTGCCGGCATCGACGGCCTTGCTGAGCAGCCCAGGCCGCGCTTGCGTGGTGGCGGCATCGAAGAAGATCGTGTCGTCCTTGTTCTCCAGCGCCTTGTCGAGATCGGTGGTCCAGCGCTCGACGCCGTATTGCTTGGCGAGGCGCTCGATCTTGTCGGCGTTGCGGCCGACCAGGATCGGATCGGGCAGCATGCGGTCGCCGCTCTTCAGCACCACGCCGCCCTGGTTGCGGATGGCGATGATCGAGCGGATCAGATGCTGATTGAGCCCCATGCGTCCGGTGACGCCGTTCATGATGACGCCGAGGCGTTTGGTGGACATTACGCGTGCTCCTTGGTGAGTTCTGAAGTGGAAATGGCGAGTGGTGACAGCGACGCCCAATCCGGCTGCGCGCCCGACGCGAAGCCCGGCATGGCGAGCGACGCCGTGCTCAGCGAGCCTTCGTGGATCGCAAGGCGGATCGCCCCGCCGTCGTCGCGGTAGAGATCGGGATGCGCGGCGAGGAACGCCTGCGCCTCGTGCGCCGGCGCCGCGGCGAAGCCGTCGACATAGTGATGGCCATTGCGCTCGGCGTGGGTGACGCCGACAAAGGCGCCGAGCGCCAGATCCTGCTGCACGCCGAGCCCGGCCTGACAGGTGAGATCTTCGGCGGTGACGAAAGCGTGCTCGCCGTTGGCTTCGGCTTGCGCAGCGCGCGCCGCATTGAGCAGCGCTTTGTAGATGCCTTTGCAGGACTTCATCGAAACGCCGCGATAGCCGAGCCGGCGCGCGGTCGGAAACGCGTCGTAGCTGTCGTCGGCTTCGTCGATGATGAACGCGCGCGAAGCGAGAGCGCCGAGCGGAGTGTGCATCGTGCGCTCCCGCGGCATCGGCTGCTCGATATAAAGTAGCTTAGCTGCGATCGGTGCCAGCGCTGCATTGCGATCCAGCCGGTCGCACAGTTCTTTGAGCGCGGCGAGGTCGGCGTATTGCTCGTTAGCATCGAGCGAGACGCCGTCAAGGCGAGGCAATCGCGCGAACTCGCGGCCGATCCGGATCAGCCGCGCCGCGTCGTGCGCGGGATTGCCGCCGAGCTTGAGCTTGAAGGTGTGCGCGCCCGAGGTCTCGCGCGGATCTGCGACACCGCCCTCGCCCTCGATCGTATCGCCAAGGCCGACGGTGTGGCGGATGGCGACGCTTGGGAGACGCCGGCGCGATGCGAGGAAATTCTCGATCGCCGAAGCCGACAGATCAGGCGTCAGACGGGCATCGATTCCGGCGATGTTGTCGCGCAGACCGTCGAACACGTTGCGACCCGCACCGCGCAACACCGCGTCCAGGATCGCCTTATCGATCTCGGCCACGCCGAAGCCGGCGGCCAGCGGCGGAATATCCTCACGGGCGCAGGCGTCGCGCTGCGCGGCATAGCGCTGAGCATGAAGCCCGAACGCCGTGTCGAATCCATCACCGGCTAGATAAAGATCGCGCGCGATCAGCAGCGACCGCCGCAGATCATCGGCTGTACGCGCCGGCGTGCGGTCGGCGCGCTTGTCGAACCATTTCGGCACCAGCATCTCGGCGCTGGCGCCGATCGCGGTGGTGCCGCTCTCGAAAGCGATCTCGACCCGGACGAAGGCCTGGGCGGCAACGTCGATGGTCACGTCGCCGAAACGGAACGGGCGCGCGAACGCGACGCGCCGTTCGAACAGCGCTATCTCGCGAACGGCGATCCGCGGTCGCGTATCGGTCAATCGAGCGCGCCTTGGGTGAAGAAGTGTTTGCGGATGCGCTGCACCAGATCGGCGAAAGCCGGACTGGTCATCACATCCAGCGAGCGGTCGTGGCCGAGCGGCACGTCGTAGATCGCCGCGATCGAGCCGGGGCGTTCGGTCATCACCAGCACGCGGTCGGCGAGGAAGACGGCCTCGGGGATCGAATGCGTGATCAGCAGAATTGTCTTGCCGGTCTCGCGCTGAATCCGCCGCAGCTCGTAGTTCATGCGCTCGCGCGTCATGGCGTCGAGCGCGCCGAACGGCTCGTCCATCATCATGATCTTCGGATCGTGGACCAGCGCACGGCAGATCGAGGCGCGCTGCTGCATGCCGCCCGAAAGCTGCCACGGCAGCTTGTTCTCGAAGCCGGCAAGGCCGACCATCTCCAGCAGCTTCTTGGCGCGCGGCAGATACTCGGCGCGCGGCAGCCGCTTCATGTCGATCGGCAGCATGACGTTGCTGAGCACGGTCCGCCACGGCAGCAGCAGCGCGTTCTGGAACACAATGCCGGCGTTGCCGTGCGGCTTGGTCACCTTCTCGCCGTCGACCAGGATCTCACCAGTCGACGGCGGGAGCAGGCCCGAGATCATCTTGAGCAGCGTGGACTTGCCGCAGCCGGACGGGCCGACCACGACGAAGAACTCGCCGTCGTTGATCTGGAAATCCAGCGGACGCAGCGACGGCACATCGCCGTCGCGCGACCGATAGGTCTTGGACACGCCGGACAGACGAATGCCCGACGTGTGCGCCGGCGCTTCCGACACCACCCGCAGATGGCTGTCGCGCGCGCCGGCGCCGTTGTTGGCTGCAATGCTCAAGGCCGGGCCGCCCTTCATTTCGGCAAGTAGTCGTTGGTGTAGAACATCTTCGGATTGTCCTTGGCCTTGGCGTCGAGACCGCCGTATTCGACCATCAGATCGACGCTATCCTTCATGTTCTGATCGGTGACCTGGAAGGGGCGCTTGTCCTTGGTCTCGGGCGTCCGATATAGCGGGATGGTGAGTTCGAAGCCCTGCGTCAGGGTCTCGATCTTGCCGCCCTTCGGATTGGCGTCGAGGATCGACTGCGCGGCGGCCTTTGGATCCTTCTCGGCGGCCTCGACCGCCTTGGTGGTGGCGGACATGAAGCGCTTCACCAGATCGGCATTGGCCTTGATGTAGTCGGTGTTGGCGATGATGCCCGACGACACGAGATGGATGCCGTAGTCGGCGAACTTGATCGGGAAGACGTCCTTGCCGGTCGCGTCCTTGATCTTCATCGACTGATCCATGACGTAGCCGAGCAACAGATCGGCCTGACCGTTGATCACCGCGTTGAGCTTGGTCTGCGCGTCGCCCTGGACGGTCTTGAAGTCACTTTCCTTCAAGCCGGTCTTCTTCAGGAACAGCGGCCAGATCTGGGTGATCGAGTCGGCCGGCGTGATCGCCACCGTCTTGCCCTTGATATCGTCCGGCTTGCGGATGTTCTTGTCGGCGAAGCCCATCGCCGACATCGCGGTGGTCTGCAGCAGCACGCCGGTGGCGACCACCGGGGCGCCCTTCACCGCGGCACGCATCATGGTGGGAACGTCGACGTAGCCGAAGTTCGCCGTCTGCGCAGCCACCGCCTGCGTCGTCGCAGCCGAGCCGCGTCCTTCCTGGATCTCGAGATCGATGCCTTCGGCCGCGTAGATGCCCTTGGCCTTGCCGTAATAGAACGGCGCGTGCTCGCCATAGACGTACCAATTGAGCATCAGCACGACCTTGTCGGCCGCGGCTGCCGGCTGCATCGCCGCACCGAACGCCACCACCATTGCGGCAAGCGCCGTCGCAAATCGCATCATCTTCGTCCTCCCTCGCTCCGGAAAATGCGGCCTTGTTTCCAGCCGCTGTGAAAGTTCTGCCGACCTACGCGGCGATGATCAGATTGTCGCGCTGGCTTGCGTGCCACGGAATCACCAGCCGCTCGATGCGATCGACGATCCAGAACAGCACGACGCCGAGCAGCGCCAGAATGACCAAAGCAGCGAACATCGTCGGCAGATCGAACGTGCCGATCGAGCGCTGCAGCACGTAGCCGATGCCCGAATTGGAACCGACGAACTCGCCGACGACGGCGCCGACTACAGCCAGCGTCACCGACACTTTGAGGCCGGAGAAGATCGCCGGCAGCGCGTGCGGCAGATTGACGGCGAGAAACACCTGCAGTCGATTGCCCTGCATGGCGCGGGCGAGATCGACCATGTCGGGATCGACCGACTTAAAGCCCTGCACCGCCGACACGACCACCGGGAAGAACCCGAGCAAGAATGCCGAGATCACCTTCGGCAACAGGCCGAAGCCGAACCACACCACGAACAGCGGCGCGATAGCGACTTTCGGAATGGACTGCGAGAACACCAGCAGAGGATAGACGTAGCTCTCGACCGTCCTGGAGCCGGCGATCAGCATCGCGATCGGCACGCCGAACACGACGGAGAGCAGGAAGCCGCCGACGGTCGCGTAAGTGGTCGGCCAGGTCTGGCTCAGCAGTTCGGGCCAGCTCTGCCACAGCACCACGACGACATCGAGCGGCGACGGCACCTGATAGGCGGGAATGTGGAAGATGCGGATCGACAGATCCCAGGCGACGACGATCATCACCAGAAACAGCACCGGCCGCAGCCATGCCGCATTGAGCGCGCGCGCCGCGCGGCTACTTCCGATCCTCTCCGACAAGCGTACTCTCCCGAATGCTTCTGCTTGGCAGAGAAATTAACCCGTTGGATAAATACTGTCCAGCCCCCTCCCCAGACGGAATTGTCGCGAAAAATCAGGCGAGCTGGGGCGACGGATTGCGCAGCGACGCCGGTGTCGGCTGGCCGAACTCGGCCGCCGAGCGCCCTGTCAGCGAGGCCAGCACAAGGCCGATCATGTGAGACAGACGCGCGTCGCGCGCGTCCTTCTTCAATAGATCGCGGCCGAAGATGACGCTGAGCGTAGCGCTGTTGGACAGATAGAAGAAACTCAGCGACGCGATGGAAATGTAGAGCTGCACCGGATCCATCGCGACCTGGAAGTCGCCGCGGGCGACGCCGCGATCGACCACCGTGCGGATCAATTCGACAAACGGCGAGTGCATCGACTTGACCTTGGTCGAGCGCTTCAGGTGTTTGGCGCGAAACAGGTTTTCGGTGTTGAGCAGGGCCAGGAATTCGGGGTTGCGGATGAAGTAATGCCAGGTGAATTCGATCAGCCGGGCGATGGCATCGCAGGGCTCGAGATGCTCGAGATCGAGCTCGCGCTCCTCGGTGCGGATCTTCTCATAGGCGCCTTCCAGCACCTCCAGATACAGATCTTCCTTATTGCCGACGTGGTAGTACAGCATCCGCTTGTTGGCGCCGGCCGCGGCCGCGATGCGGTCGACGCGCGCGCCGGCCAGCCCGTAGTTGGCGAATTCCTTCTTCGCAGCCTCCAGGATGCGCAGCCGCATCCCTTCCGGATCGCGCTGCCATGTGACGGCTCGCTTGGTCTTGCCTGCCTTGGCCAACTCGCTGATCCAATCCTCGCGGCGGATTCTCCAACCCGGCGATCTAACACAGCGCGCGGCTTCTGAGAACAGCGGTGGACAGGGTTTGCTTGCCGGCTCAGCGGCGGGCAGACATCACGCGCTTCTTCAACTCCAACCGAACAGCCGCTTGATGATCACCGACCAGATCAGCCGGAGAGGATTGAGTCCTTGCGGGCTGGCCGGCGGCGAAGCTTCGCCTTTGAGCATGGCTTCGAGATTGGCAGCGAAGGTCGAGGCGAGGCGGTGCACCATGTCCTGCACGATGCCGGAGCGGTTGAATTGCGACAGCATGCCGGTCAGCCGCCAGCTCAGCGCGACGATGACGACCGACTGACCGGCGTCGCCTTCGATCACCCGCCAGCTCGCTTCGCCTTCGGCCGACGATCCGGTGCCGCTGTCGCGGCCGCGGCCGCTCATCCGGCCTTCGCGCTTAGCGGGGTCCATCGTGACATGCGCCTCGCCGCCGAACGACGGCTTGATCGGCCCGAGCGCGATCCTGACGCGGCCCTTGACGGTCTCGCCCTCGATCTCGGTGATTTCGGCACCCGGCACGCACGGCGCGACGCGGCGCAAATCGGACAGCGCGTCCCACACTTGATCGACCGGCGCGTTGATGACGATGCGTTCTTCGAGCGAACTGCCCTCGGCTTTACTGATGCCAGCCTGTGCCCTCGGCATCGGCTCAGCGGTGCGCACAACGGTCTCTTCACTCACACGCTTCAACGGCCGAGCATTTGCCACGACGGCCGTCATCGCCGGCGGCTTGCCGAGCGAGACGCTGCGGATCGCTTCGACGATGCCGACATAACCGGTGCAGCGACAGATGTTGCCGGAGAGCTCGAGCCGGATGCGCTCCTCGGACACTTCACCGAGGCGGCTGACGATGTCGCGGGCGCTAGCCAGCATCCCGGGCGTGCAGAAGCCGCACTGCAAGGCGTGATACTTGGTGAACGCCGCGCGCAGTTCGTTCATCAGCGGATCATTGTCGAAGCCTTCGATGCTGCGCACGTCGGCGCCATCGCAGTCGATCGCGAAGGTCAGACACGAACGCTGCGGCTTGCCGTCGATCAGCACCGTGCAGGCGCCGCAGACGCCCTGCTCGCAGCCGAGATGCGTGCCGGTGAGATGCTGATCACCGCGCAGGAAATCCGCCAGATGCGTGCGCGGCTCGACCTCCGCGGTGACGCTGCGGCCGTTGATCGAAAGCGAGAGCGTCGCCATCTTCAGTGATCCATTGTGGTGGACATCGCCGCGATGGCGCGGCGAACGGCCGTCGCGTGCAGGCGCTGCGCCGCCGGCTCGTGCTCGGGCAGAACCGCGA
Source organism: Rhodopseudomonas sp. B29 (assembly GCF_000333455.1). GTDB lineage: Bacteria > Pseudomonadota > Alphaproteobacteria > Rhizobiales > Xanthobacteraceae > Rhodopseudomonas. The sequence continues at coordinate 9,133 of NZ_BADD01000288.1, read as the reverse complement.
CGATCTCCCGATCGAGACCGTCCAGCGCTTCGGCCATGCGATCGGCCGCCAGCGCCGCCGCGGTCCTGGGCAGCAACTTCGGCGGCCCGTCGGTCGCGCCGACGACGATGCGGCAGATATTCTTGGCCGGATCGTGGATCACCGCGCCGAGCGCATGGGCGAACTCGCCGGCCTTGCGGCAAACTTTGTAGTAGCCCCAGCGCGCCTGCGCTGACAGCCGCGGCACCTCGATAGCGACCAGCACTTCATCCGCAGCGAGTTGCGTCAGGAACGCGCCCTGCAGAAAACCGTCGGCCGCCACGCGCCGCCGCTTGCCGCCCGTGCCCTCGCAGACCAGCGTCGCGCCGAGCACCGCCATCGTCGAGACCCAGTCGGCGGCCGGATCGGCATGCGCCAGGCTGCCGCCGATCGTGCCGCGATTGCGTACCGCCCGATAGGCGATACCGCGCGCCACATGCCGCATCAGCCCGCGGGTCGGGTCTTCGACGGCACCGTCTTCGATCTCGGCATGCGTCCAGCCGGCACCGATCGCCACGATCGAGCCGTCGGCCTCCAGCGAGCGCAGGCCTTCGGCGCGTTTGATGTCGATCAGCAGCGACGAACGCGCCAGCCGCAGATTCAGCATCGGCGTCAGCGACTGACCACCGGCCAGGATCTTGGCGTCGCCCTCCTTCTTCGCGAGGAGATCAGTCGCTTCGCTGACCGAGCGGGCGCGGACGTAGTCGAACGCAGCCGGCTTCATGCGTCGGCTCCGGCCAGCGCATCGGCACGGCTTCTGGCAGCTTCGATCGCCGCCAGCACACGCTTCGGCGAGGCCGGCGCGTCGCGCACCTCGGCATTCAGCGGCGCCAACGCGTCGTTGATGGCATTGATGATCGCGGCCGGAGGCGCGATCGCCCCGCCCTCGCCGACACCCTTGATGCCGAACTTGGTGTAGGGCGACAGCGTCTCGCGATGCGCGATGCGGAATTTTGGCAGCTCGACTGGTCCCGGCAGCAAGTAATCAATCAACGTGGATGCCAGCGGCTGGCCGTTGGCATCGTACGGGCTCTCCTCGAACAATGCAGTGCCGACGCCCTGCGCCGCGCCCCCATAGGTCTGGCCCTCCACGATCATCGGATTGACCATGCGGCCGCAGTCTTCGACGATGACGTAGTCGAGAATCTCGACCAGGCCGGTGTCGGGATCGACCGCGACCCGCACGGCATGGCTCGCGTAAGAGAACAGACCGCTGTCGACTTCCGGCTTGTAGCCCTCGGTCGCCTCGAGCCCGGCGCGGTCGACATTGTCGGGTAGTTGCTCGGGGCGGAAGTACCAGGCGCGGCCGACGTCGGCGTAGGACAGGCTGGCATTGCCCGCATAGATGCGGCCGTCGCGGAACGTCACCGCGTCCGGCGTGACCTGCAACAGATGCGCCGCGATCGCCTTGATACGCTCCGCCACCACCTCGCCGGCGCGCGCGACCGCGCCGCCCGCCATCACGATGCCGCGCGACGCATAGGCGCCGGTCGAGAACGGCGTCGTCGCCGTGTCGCCGAGCGTGACCTTGATGGTGCTAAGCGGCACGCCCGTCACCTCGCAGGCGACCTGCGCCAGCGTGGTTTCGAGTCCTTGGCCGATGGTGTGGATGCCGGAGCGCACTTCCAATGCGCCATCCGGCGTCAGCTTGACGAAAGCCTGATCGTAGCCCGGAACAAATGGCAGACCCCACGCAGCAAACACCTTGGTGCCGTGGGCCGACTGCTCGGTGTAGCTGGCGAAGCCGATGCCAAGATAACGACCGCGCGCGTCGCGCCGCGCGCCGGCGCGGAACGCGTCGAGCCCGATCATCTCCTTGGCGGACAGCAGCGCCGCCGGATAGTCACCGGAGTCGTAGTGCTTGTTGGTGATGTTGGTGTAGGGCATCGCCGAGCCGGGCACGAGGTTTTCGGCGCGGACTTCCCAAGCCTCGCGGCCGACCGCCTTGGCGATGGCGTCGATCACCTGCTCCATGGCGAAGCACACACCCGGTCGCGCGACGCCGCGATACGGCGCGAACGGCGGCTTGTTAGTGGCGACCGAATAGGTCTTCACCCGATAGGCCGTGAGATGATACGGCCCCGGCAGATTGCCGCCGGCCTGCGCGGCCTCGAGGCAGGCGGTGAAGGGCCACACCGAGTAGGCGCCGACATCGACGGCAACTTCGGCATCCATGCCGAGCAGACGGCCCTGCCGATCCGCATAGGCCTTGATGCGATACTGATGCTGGCGCGCATTGGCACCGGCGACCAGATGCTCGCGGCGATCTTCGATCCAGCGGAACGGCGTCTTGTAGGTCAGCGCCAGCCAGGCGACCACGACCTCTTCGGGCTGCAGCAGGCACTTGTAGCCGAAGCCGCCGCCGACATCCGGCGCGATGATCCGAACCAGCGCCTGCGGCAGGCCGAGACATTCGGCGAGGCCGGCGCGGATCAGATGCGGCACTTGCGTCGAGGTGTGCACCACAAGCTGGCCGGCGCGATGATCCCAATGCGCCACCACGCCCTTGCCTTCGAGCGGATGCATCGTCTGGCGAGCGGTCGAGATGTCAAGCTCGACCTTGACGGGCGCATCTGCGACGGCCTGATCGAGGCCGCTGTCGAACGAGGTTTCGAGAAACAGATTATCGCCCCATTGCGGGTGCAGCAGCGTCGCGCCTGCGGCGCGGCCGGCGTCGCTCGACACGATGGCCGGCAGTTCGTCGTATTGGACGTCGATGGTCTCGGTGAGATCCTCGGCCGCAGCCCGGTTGGCGGCGACGCACATCGCGACCGGCTCGCCGACGAACCGCACGCGCTCGCGCGCCAGCACCGGATAGTCGGAAACTTTATAGCCGGGGATCGACGAGCGGGTGATGATCGGCAGCGTGCCGGTCAGATCGTCATGGAAGAAGATCGCGCCGTCCGAGCCGGCCGGCTTGCTGCGCGACACGATACTGGCGTGTGCTACCGGACTGCGCAGGAACGCGACGTCCTGCATTCCCGGCATCGCCAGATCGCCGACGAACTGGCCGCGCCCATGCAGATGCCGCGCGTCCTCCTTGCGGGGAACGCGCGCACCTACTCCCTCACCATTGGTCGAGCTGGCGCTCATTTCGACTCCCACTCCGCCGGCACGCAAAGCGCCTGCGAACGAGCAGCGCAGCAATTCACACAGGCAGGCACAGCGCGTTCGGCACCAAGAGATTATCGTACACGCAGTGACGCTTGGCCAGACGCAAGCCGCCCGGCTCCCGCCTGAACACATCGTGATAGACGCCGACCTGATGCAGTGTCGCGTCGGGACGATCGAACAGCACCTGCAGCACGACGTAGTTGGCGCGGGCGCGGATGGCGCCGTCCGGCTCGATGCCGAGCACCTGGGTGTTGCTGATGATGTGCCGGAGATAGCGCGGCGCGAACATCGCGGTCTTCTCCAACGCAAAGGCGCGATCGAAGATCATCGGCCGGCCTTCGCAGTAGATCAGGCCGACCGGCAGGCCGCCGTCGTGGTTCTCCCGCGACAAAACGACGTAGCTGGCGTCGTCGGTGAACATCTCGCTCCACTCCACCAGCTTCTGGGAGTCGAGCGCGGCCGCATAGGCGGCGTTGAAGTCGTCGATATCGGCGCGCAGCAGCACCCGCTCGATCTGCGCGTCCCGGTCGTCGGCGAGTTTGGGTCTGATGTCGAGAGCAAGAGACATGTCGCTATCCTCAAGCAGAGCGGCCGCGAAGGGCGCGCTCAGAGCTCCATCACTTCGCGCCAGTGGCGATACATGCCGCGGATTGCGGCTTCGGAAATCAGCGTGTCGGAGGTGCCGTCATTTCCCGGATCGAGCTCGACGACATGCTCGCCGTCTGGCACCGAGATCATGCCGTCCTGAACGAACTTGATGGCCTCGTTGTCTTCGAGGCCGAGGAAGCCGGCCGGCCCCATCAGATTGCCCTGGCGCAGGCGATGCTGCGTCATCTCGGCGTCGTCGCCCTCAAAGCCGAACATCGTCCACTTCATAATGAACTCGTTTGGGCCGGTCGGCACGATCTGGCGGATGCCGAGCGTGTTCATCTCGCGCTGGACGATCAGGTTCGGCCACACGGTGATCATCGTCACCGACCACGGGCTGTCGAACTCGTCGACGAACTTCATGAAGCGCGGGTCGGACAGCGACATGCCTTCCTTGTAGGCGCGCATCTCTTTCTTGGTATCAGCGGCGAGATTGGTGGTGTCCGACTTGGCCGACGCCATCACGCCGTGACGGCCGGACGCATCCGCCAGCATCAGCGACTTGTTGCCGGCCACCAGCAGGCCGAACGTCACCAGGAAGGTGTGCAGCAGCGTGGCGTGGTACGGGTCCTTGAGGTTCTCGTGGTACAGCTTCCAGTTGCCCGGCAGGCTGTGGCGATAATGACCCAGCACGCGCGGCGTGCGGCCGTCGAACGTCGCCTCGAATTCGGCGAGAACTTCAGGGCCGAGGTAGTCGGCGAACGATTCCATGTCGTCGCAATACGACGCGAACACTACGCCGCGATGGGTGGTGACGTTGAGCCGCTTCAGGCCGTGCTCGGAGTTCTTGAATTCCTTCGGCATGCCGCCGGCGCCGTTGACGCCGCGGCGGAACGGCACGCCGGCGAGGTTACCCTTCAGGTCGTACGACCACTGGTGATAGGGGCAGACGAACTCCTTGGCGTTGCCGCGCAGATCGCGGCAGAACTCGGCGGCGCGATGCGAGCAGCGGTTCTCGAACACGTTGATCGAGCCATCCTCGGCGCGCGACACCACCACCGGCGTCGGTCCGACATTGGAGCGGATGAAGTCGCCGGGATTGCGGATTTCGTCTTCGAGCGCGACGTAGTTCCACGAGCGGCCGTGGAAGATCTTCTCGACCTCGCGCTTGTAAATCGCCTCGTCCGTGTAGACCCAATCGGGCACGCGGGTCAGGCCTTCGGTCGGCCAGTGATAAGTCCGGTTTTCCAGCTGCGCGGACGTCGCCGGCATCTTGATCGGAGCGTTCATGGTCTCCTCCTGGGTCGTTTCGTTGGACAAGATCACGGCATCGGCCGAAGCCGGATCGAACGGCGCGCCACTCGTCAGCTCGTTGCGTCCGGCACGAATCGCCGCGGGCGACGAGAAGGCGATGACGCCGGTGAGCTGACGCGTCACTGCATCGAAGGTTCGGTAGATACTTCCCTTGGCGACATCGTCGCCGGTCCGCGCCACCGCGTCAGCCGCCGTTGGGATGCCGAGCACCTGAATGTTGAGGCCGAACTGATCGGTCCAGAACCACGGCAAAGTCGTTTGCTCGGCGGCCTCGGCGGCGCCGGCGATCGCACGCCCAGCGGCGGCGCCCTGCTGCTCGGCGTTGTGCCAGCTTTCGAGACGCACGCGGCGACCGCTGACTTCGACATGATGCAGCGCGCAGTCACCCGCGGCCCAGATGTTCGATACGCTGGTCCGTCCCGCGGCATCGACGACGATGCCGTTCTGCACATCGCAGCCGGCCTGTGCAGCGAGCGCGGTTTCCGGTTCAAGACCCACCGCCATGACGACGAGATCGGCAACGATCGAGCCTTCGTTCGTTCGAACGACAAGCCGCGCGCCGTCCTGCGCGATCGCTTCGACGGAAGTCGACGTCCGCACTTCGACGCCGTGCTTTTCGGCAAGACTGCGGAACGCGCGGCCGAGCGGCGCCGGCATGACCCGCGACATCAGCCCCGGCTCACGCTCCAGCACCACGGCCGAACACCCGAGTTCGACCGCCGCGGACGCCAGCTCCATGCCGATGAAGCCGCCCCCGACGATGGCGACGGTTTTGGCCCGGCGCAGTGCTTCGCCGAGCGCCAGCGAGTCCTCGTAAGTCCGTAGCGACAGGACGCCGGGCAGATCGGCACCCGGGATTGGCAGCGCACGGGCACGGCCGCCGGTCGCGATCAGCAGCTCGTCATAGGCGAGCGTCTCGCCATTACTCAGCGCAACGATGCGTTGGCCAGCATCGATCGAGACCGCCTTCGTGTTCAAATGAGCCGTCACAGCGAGCGCGGTCAAATCGGCGGCGCGCAACCGCGCGCAGGCGTCGTGCTGCTGCGTGCCGAGAAGCACGCCCTTCGACAGCGGCGGGCGTTCGTAAGGCAGATGCGCTTCAGCGCCGATCAGATCGATCGAACCTGTAAAGCCTGCGTCGCGCAGCGCCCGGATCGCGGCCGCAGCGGCTTGGCCCGCGCCGGCGATTACCACACGCCTGGTCGACGTTGCACTCGCGGCGCCATCATTCGATGCTGCTGCATCAGCCGCGGCACCCTGCGCGGCGCCGTCGAGATCGACATAGACGGAGTCGCCCTCGACCTTCACCGCATAGGTTTTCACCGGCTCGGTCAGGGGCGCACACAGCGCGGCGCCGGTGCGGATGTCGAACAGGCCCTGATGGAGCGGGCATTCGATCTTGCCGTCTTCGACGAAGCCGTCGGCGAGAAACGCCAGCGCGTGCGTGCAGATGCCGTGCGTGGCGAACACCTCGTCGCCGAGCCGATACAACGCCACCGGCGTACCGTCTATCTCGACACCGGTGACGCCCTCGGGGCGAAGCGCGCCGAGGGCGATTGCAAACTGCCAACTCATCGTTTCATCCTCGCAGTCCGAACCTCCCGGAGGTAACCGGCCTTTAGTGGCCGGCGGCCTTGCGCTGGCTGGCGTGCCAGGGCAGCGCGACGCGCTCGATCATGTCGAGTGCGCCGATCAGCACGACGCCGAGAATGGACAGAATGAAGATCGCCGCGAACACGCGGGGCGTATCAAACGAGCCTTGCGCGGTGAGGATCGCGAAGCCGAGCCCCTTCTGCGACGACACGAATTCGCCGACGATGGCGCCGACCAGCGACAGCGACAGCGCCACCTTGAAGCCGGCGAAGATATGCGGCAGGGCGCAATACATCTTGATGCGGAGCAGGACCTTGAGCCGCGAGCCGCGCAGCACCTTGGCGAGATCGAGCTGATCCGGCGGCACCGAATGCAGGCCCAGCGCCGTATCGATGACGATGGCGAATACTGCGATCAGCGCCGCGATGGCGATCTTCGGCTCGGCGCCGGTACCGAACCAGATGATGAACAGCGGCGCGATCGCGACCTTGGGCACGCTGTTGAGGCCGATGAACAGCGGAAACAGCAGGCGATCGAGCAGCGGCCATTCGACGATCGCGATCGCAAAAGCGACACCGACGACGACCGCCACACAGAAGCCCAACAACGTCACACCGAGCGTAAACACCGCCTGCTCGGCGAACCACGCCGGCTCCGAGGCCAGCTCGCGGAAGATCGAGGACGGCGACGGCAGAATGATCGGACGCACCGCGCCGATGTCGGTGGCGAGTTCCCACAGCAATAGAAACGCCAGTGCGCCGAGTAGCGGAATTCCGAAGCGCGTCAGCTTGTTGGTCTGCATCTGAACTCCCGATGAGGTGGGGCGTCGATCAATGCACGCCGCTTAGTCGTGAATTAGGCCCATCTTTTCGAACAGGCCACGGATGTGATGCGTGTAGCGAATGAAGTCCGGCGTATCGCGCAGCGCCAGCTTGCGATCGTCGGGTAGATCGACCCGGATGTCCTCGGCGACCTTGCCGGGCCGCGCGCTGAACACCACGATCCGCGTCGACAGAAACACCGCCTCCGAGATCGAGTGAGTGACGAACCCCACCGTCATGCGTTGGCGCTGCCACAGATGATGCAGATCGACATTGAGCTGATCGCGCGTCAGCGCGTCGAGCGCGCCGAACGGCTCGTCCATCAACAATAGCCGCGGCTCGAGTAGCAGCGACCGGCAGATCGCCGCGCGCTGCCGCATGCCGCCGGACAGCGCGCTCGGATAGACGTCGGCGAAATCCTTCAAACCGACCATCGCCAGCAATTCGCGGGCGCGCGGCTCGTAGGCTTTGCGGCCGTAGCCGCCGAAATCCGCCGGCAGCAGGACGTTTTCGAGCACCGAGAACCAGTCGAGCAGCGCATCGCGTTGGAACGCGATGCCGAGCTTTTCGGGCGGGCCGTCGATCGGCTTGTCGTCGAGCAGCAGCTTGCCGGCGGTCGGCTTCTCCAAGCCGGCGAGGCAGCGCAGGAAGGTGCTCTTGCCGCAGCCGCTCGGCCCGAGCAGGCTGACGAACTCGCCTTCGGCGATATCCAGCGAAACGTCTTCGAGGGCGAGGAGGCCTTTAGGGCCTCCGAACCGCTTCTGGACTCCGCTGGCGGAGATCATCGCCCGCTCCGGCACGACGCGCGGCGCGACGGGCTGGACGGCGAGACGATCAAGCGCCGCCATTGGCGATCTCTTTCACGAGCTTCTCGTCGATGAACTCGTTGGTGTAGTACGCCGTCGGCGCTTCCACCTTGTCCATCAGCTTGCCTTCCTTGAGCGTCTCGATGCCTTCGGCCCAATCCTTCTCCGAGGCGACGCCCATCGGCTTGCCTTCGGTGGCGGGGGTCGACACCAGACCCTTGAGAATGTCGATCTGCTCGCGCAGCACTTCGGCGCTGAGCTTGGCCTGCGGCCGCGCCTCCATGATCGCCTTGATGCCTTCGTCCTCGTGGCCGTTGAGGATGTACTGCCAGGCACCGGCGGTGACGCTGGCGAACTTGCGCAGTTGATCCGGCTTGGCGGCGATCGTGGACTCGGTGGCGACCAGACCGAAGCTCGGGAATTTCAGACCATAGTCGGAGAAGTTGATGGTCTTGGTCGGACGCTGCTTGTCGAAGATCGGCTGCATGAACGGCGCCGACGAGAACGCACCGTCGACGTTCCGGGACATATAGAGAGTGCCCTTGTTGGCGGCGTCGACATTGGTGAGCTCGAGATCGTTGCGGGTCAGGCCGCCGGCGGCCAGAAAGCGATCGAGAAACGGCGTTTCCAGCGATCCGGCCGTGAAGGTCAGCTTTTTGCCCTTCAAATCCTTCGGCGAGTTGACGCCCGAGTCCTTGCCGATCATCAGGCCGATGTCGTTCTGGCGGATGAACACCGCGATCGACTTGACCTTCAGGCCCTTCGAACGCGCAATCGCCATCGGCGCCAGCGCGGCGTGGCCGACGTCATAGGCGCCGTTGCCGACGATCTGCACGGTCGACACCGAACCAGGCCTTCTTCGAGCTGACATCGAGCCTG
>NZ_BADD01000289.1 GCF_000333455.1 Rhodopseudomonas sp. B29 | reverse complement strand
CCGCGGCGGAATTCGGTGATGATCTGGGCGCAGCGCAGCTCGCACGAGGTCGCGTCCGACTTCAGCAGGCGGAAGCGCGACTGCGACCGCACGGTGCGGGCGACCGGCGACGCCGACACCGACTGGCCGCTGAGCAGCCGGTCGACGCGCTTTTTGCGCATCTCGTGATTGTCGTAAGCGTAGTTGACCGCGTTGGCGAAGTCGGTGGTGCCGGGCTCGATGGGCACGATGTAGCGGGCGTCGTCGGTCCACAGCGACAGCCACTCGTCGTAGATGGCGTGGTCGAGCAGGTCGGCCTCGTACCAGGTGAATTCCATGGCTTCGGCGAGGGTGATGTTCAAGGAGCTGGTCATCGCGATGTTCATGGTCAGGCCGTCATCATCCGCTTCCATTGATCATAGGCGGCGCGCATGCCGGTCTCGGCACTGACGTCGCTGCGGTGCCGGCCATCGGGCAGGCGCTCTTCCTTGGCAAGGCCGCGGTTGAGCATGATCCAGATATCGTTGCCGCCCTGTGCGCCGTGCTGGACGCGGTCCCACACTTCGGCGTCGTCCGGGCTACCGAAGCCCATCGGCCCCTGGAAGAATTCATGCAGGCGGATACGTGCGCGATTGGCCGCGGCCGGGCCGCCGTCCATGCCGATAGCGATGTGGCGGATTTCGGTCTCGTTCACCGACACCGGCTGCAGCACGCGAAAGAACGCCATCGAGCAGGCGAGATTCGGGAACAGGTTGATGTTGAAACCCGAGCCACCGACGGCGCGGACGATGCGGCGGACTTCCGTGTCGGAATAGCCCTCGGCCACGAGCTCCTTGGTAAGGTCGGCGAATTTCTCCGGGATCGGCGCCTCGAGATTGTCGTCGAGGTCGATCAGTTCGGGAATCATCACCATCACGCTGTGGCCGTTGCCGAGATCCTCGACGAAGCCGCCATTGTTGAGCATGTCGAGCTGCTGCTCGGTCTCCTTGTCGACCGCGGTGAGGAACGACTTGTGCACCAGCGGAAAGTGATAGGCGTCGGTGGTGTTCTCGAGCTGGATCTTCCAGTTGCCGGGGAAGCGGAATTTATGCTCGCCCAGCGTCTTCACCGGATAGCCGCCGCCCTGCTTCATGAACAGGTCGATCCATTTCCTGGCCGGGCCGAGAAAGTCGGCCAGCGGCTCGATGTCGTCGCGGAAGGTGGCGAAGATCAGCCCGTTGTACTCTTCGACCCGCAACGACTTCAGAGACAGCTTGCTGCGGTCGAGCTGGGATTCGTCGTAGCCGTTTTCGTAAGGCACGCCGCGCAGCTTGCCGTCGAGCGAATAGCCCCAGCCATGATACGGGCAGACGAAGCTCGAGGTCTTGCCCTTGCGCACTTCGCACACCGTGGCGGCGCGGTGCCGGCAGCGGTTGAGGTGAACATGCACGACGCCCTTGCGGTCGCGCACCACGACGACCGGGTCGAGCCCGACCTGCGCCAGCTTGAAGTCGCCGTTGTTCGGGATCTCGCTGACATGCGCGACCCAGACCCAGGTGTTGTGGAAGATCTTGGTCATCTCGGCTTCGAAGATCGCCGGATCGGTGTAGAGCGGAGTCCGCGCGCGGTCGCTGCGGATCAAATTGTCCGGCTCGGAGGCGAGTTGCGTCAGGCTGTTCATGCGGTTCGTCCTTGTCGCGAGATATCTGATGAAAAGCGCGTCGCTTATGGGAAGCCGGGCACAGACGGCAGGCCGAGTAGCACGCGGCCGGCGCTCTGCATGGTGCCTTCGTTGAGGAAGGCGTGCTGCGCCACCACGAAGCTGTCGGTCAGCGCGCGGGCCAGCGGATGGCCCTGATAGATCGACGTCGTGCCGGTGAGTTCGGTCGCCATCCGCGTCACGTCGGCGCCGGTCTTGGCGGCGTGGCTGGCGGCGAGACGCAGCACGGTCGTGGTCTCGACCGACGGCTTGTCGCCCTTGCGCACGATGTCCCAGACTTCTTCGGTGGCGTCATAGAAGAACGCCCGCGCCGCGCGCAGGCTGGCTTCGGCTTTGGCAACCGCGACCTGCACATAGCCGCGGTCTGCGAGCTTGGGCGCGCCAGTAATAGAGACGCGGCCCCCAGCCATTTCGATGAGTTCATTGAGCGCACCACGTGCAACGCCGAGACCGACGACGGCGAGCACCTGCGCGGCGAGGCCGAGCGACGGGTAGCGATAGATGTCGGCATCGACCGAGGCACCGCCGCCGCGGATCAGCGTCCACTCTTCCGGCACGATGACATCCCTGACCACGAGATCGTGGCTGCCGGTGCCTTCGAGGCCGATCACATCCCAGTTCTTGCGGATCTCGACCTTTTCGGCTGGCATCACCGCGACGCGCGGCAGCCCGCCGGACTGATCACCTTCCACCGAAATGCCGACGCCGATCAGCGAAGCACCCATGCAGCCGCTGCCGAACTTCCAGGTGCCGTTGACGACGAAGCCGTCGGCGACGCGCTTCGCCGGCTGCAGCGGGAACAGCCCGCCGGCGAACACGACATCCGGACCGTTCGCGTAGAGCTTGCGCAGCGTCGGTTCCGGCAGGGCAGCGAGATAGGTCGCCGCCGCGCCGAAGCTGGCGACCCAGCCGGCCGACCCGTCGGCTTCGGAAATCTGTTCGATCATCCGGCAGAACTCGGCCGGGCTCTTCTCGTCGCCGCCGAACATCCGCGCCACCATGGCACGATAGATACCCGCGCGGCGCAGCCGCTCGATGATGTCCTGGGAGACGTGCTGCTGGCCGATGAACTCGCCGCGACGGGCGCGGATATCGGCAACCAGAGCGGCGAAATCCTCGCGCGGGGCGGACGCAGTCTTCAAACTGATCACGTGAGCGACATCGGTCATTCGGGTTTCTCTCTTCGCGCTGGCTCACCAACCACGACGATGATGAGACCACGAAATACTCGAACTTTCTAGTGAACAATCGAGTTTCAGCCGCCTCAATTTCGTGCGCGATGCTGCACCAAGCTTGTTCAATCTGCGAAACGGACAGGCAGAGGCCGCTGCGCAAGGCCACATCGCCCGCCCGCAGATTCAAGCGTAGCGGCAAGAGCTGATCAGTTAACGACCGAATTTCCGCAGCCAGCTCCGATCCAAATATTGTCGATTTCCACGATTGCATATTGTCATCGGCGACAAACTCGGGAAGTGTCGGAGCAGCCTGGGTGCACAGCACCATCACCAACTTGTTATCTGGCCCGAAATCGACCGATCAGTTCAGGACTCCTGAAATGCAGAGCACGACCGACCGAACCAAGCCGAGGATACGGGCCGAGGATAGCCGCTACCTGAACAACCGCTCGCCGTTCTTCCAGAACGTGCGGATGCTGGCCCGCTATTCGGCGCGGATGAACGCGATCCTCAAGCCGGCCGGCCTCGACGTTCCGAAGTGGCGGGTGCTGATGCTGCTGGCCGAGGAACGGCCGATCACCATCTCGCAAATCGCCGACGAGGCCGTCGTCAACATCTCCACAATGGCCAAGATTATCAACAGGATGGTCGACGAAGGCCTGGTCACGACGCAGACATCGAGCAGCGACGCGCGCTCGAGCGAAGTGTTCATCACGACAGCCGGAAGACAGGTGCTGGAAGCCGTGCGCGAGAAGGTGAACTATCTCTTCAAGGAGGCACTACGCGGCCTCACGCGCAGTGAAATCCAATTGCTCAACACGTTGTCAGTGAAGATTTACGACAACCTGTCGCCGTGAGTCGGCGACTTCTTCGTCCAGCGAAATCGCGCGATTCGCGCCGACATCAAGCGCCTTCCTATGCCGATATCATCACTCCCGCAGCGCGGCGATGACTGCGAAAGCGGCATCCGGTTGCATTAATTCGTGCAGCGCGCCGCTATAAGTTGCTTGATTGTTCGCTGGAATATTTCACTAATTAGAACCGTTCAGGCAGGCTGCGGTTCCACCCCTTCGGCGCCGTGGGCCGAGCCAGTGTCGAGGTCCTGACGGACCGCGGCGGCCGCCCGGCCGCTACGCTCCGAAGCGACGTGTCAAAAGAGGATCGTCAATGCGAAAGATGAAACTGCTCGTCGCCGCGGCTGCGCTGGCGATCTCCGCCTCGGCCGCTTCGGCCCAGGTGAAGGTCGGCGTGATCGCCTCCTCGACCGGCCCGATCTCGGTGGTCGGCCTCCAGCAGAAGAACACGGTGGCGCTGCTGCCGAAGAAGATCGGCAAGTACACGGTCGACTACATCTATATCGACGACAATTCCGACCCGACCCAGGCCACCAAGAACGTCCAGAAATTCCTGATCGAGGACAAGGTCGACGCCATCATCGGCCCCTCCGGCTCGCCGAATGCCGTCGCCGTGCTCCCGTTCATCGCCGACGCCAAGACCGTGATGCTGGCGCCGGTCGGCACCACCGCGGTGGTGCTGCCGATGGACGACAAGAAGAAGTGGGTGTTCAAGACCACGCAGAACGACAACCTCGTCATGGACGCGCTGGTCGCGAACATGAAGACTAAGGGTGTCAAGACCGTCGCCTTCATCGGCACCAACGATCCGCTCGGGGCCAATTTCGGCAAGGCGTTCAAGGCCGCGATCGAACCGGCCGGCATCAAGCTTGTGGCCGAAGAGACCTTCAACCGCGCCGATACGTCTGTCGCCGGCCAGAGCCTGAAGATCATGTCGGCGTCGCCCGACGCGGTGCTGGTCGGCGCCGCCGGTGCTACCACCGTGCTGCCGGAAGTGACGCTGGTCGATCAGGGCTACAAGGGCACGATCTATCAGACTCACGGCGCGGCGACGCCGGAGTTCCTCAAGCTCGGCGGCAAGAAGGTCGAGGGCACCATCCTGGCCGCTTCGCCGATGCTGGTGCAGTCGCAGATCGGCGATGACGTGCCGTCGAAGGCTTCGGGTCAGGCCTACATCGACGCCTACACCAAGATGTACGGCGTCGCGCCCGGCACCTTCGGCGCCAACGTCTGGGACGCCGGCCTGCTGCTGGAGCGCACCATTCCGATCGCCGGCGAGAAGGCTGCGCCCGGCACGCCGGAATTCCGCGCGGCGCTGCGCGATGCGCTGGAGAACGTCAAGAATCTGACCGGCGCGCAGGGTGTCTACAACATGACCCCGGCCGACCACTCCGGCTTCGACAAGCGCAGCATCGTCACCATCACGGTGAAAGACGGCAACTGGCTGCTGCTCAAGTAACCATCGTCACGTCGCGGAGCGCCGATCCGGCCTCCGCGGCGGCTTTGACCTGATCGGCACGGCGCTGCTTCGCGCCTTGTGTGAAAGCCGGGCCGTCGGCGCCGGCGGAGGACGATCGTGAATCTCGTTATCGCGCTGTTTCTCGCCCAGGATGGCATCGCCAATGGCGTGGTGTATGCCCTGCTCGCGGTCGCGATCGTTCTGCTGTTTTCCGTCACCCGCATCACCTTCGTGCCGCAAGGCGAATTCGTCTCGTTCGGCGCGCTGACCTTCGTCACCATGCAGGACGGCCAGCGCCCCGGCACGCTGCCGCTGCTCGGCCTGCTGATCATCCTGCACCTGATCGCCGACCTTGTCGGCGGCTGGCGAAGCCAGCGCGTCGGCTCGCTGATCAAATCCAGCCTGCGCAGCGTCGCCGGCGCCGCGATCGTGCTGGCGCTGGCCTATGCGGCCACCTCGTTCCAGACGCCGTTGCTGGTGAAAGCCGTCGTCGCCATCGCGGTGATTTCCGCCGCCGGGCCGCTGCTGTATCGCCTCGTCTATCAACCGCTCGCCGACGCTTCGGTGCTGGTGCTGCTGATCGTCTCGGTGGCGCTGCACTTCGTCATGACCGGTGTCGCGCTGTACATCTTCGGCCCGAGCGGCCAGCGCTCGGCGCCATTGATCGATATCACCTGGCCCGTGATGGGCGTCCCGGTTCACGGCCAGACGCTGCTGATCATCGGCGTCACCGTCCTGGTGATCGGCTTGCTGTACTTCGCCTCGCAGCACACGCTGTACGGCAAGGCGATGCAGGCGGTGGCGCTGAACCGCACCGGCGCGCGGCTGATGGGCATCTCGACCGCGCTCGCCGGCCGCACCTCGTTCCTGCTCGCCGCCTTCATCGGCGCGCTGTCCGGCGTGCTGATCTCGCCGACCACGACGATCCTGTACGACACCGGCTTTCTGCTCGGCCTCAAGGGCTTCGTCGGTGCCATCCTGGGTGGCTTGGCGAGCTATCCGCTGTCGGCACTCGGCGCCGTGCTGATCGGCCTGCTCGAGAGCTATTCGTCGTTCTTCGCCTCGACCTACAAGGAAGTCATCGTCTTCAGCTTGGTGATCCCGATCCTGCTGATCCAGACGCTGCGCCAGCATCGTATCAAGGAAGACGACGACCATGGTGGCGAAGCGCTGCCGGCCCAGCTTGATCTGTCGCCGGAGGCGCTGCAGCGGCGCCGTCAGATCAAGACCGGGCTCAGCATCGCCTTCGTGCTGGCGGTCGCCGCCGCGCCGCTGGCATTCTCCGAATACACCATCGCCCTCCTCAACTACGTCGGCCTCGCCGCCATCGTCGCGCTCGGCCTGGTGCTGCTGACCGGTGTCGCCGGCCTCACCTCCTTCGCGCAAGCCGCCTATGTGGGCATCGGCGCCTATATCACCGGCTACTTTTCCTCCGTGTACGGCATCTCGCCGTGGCTGACGCTGCCGCTGGCGCTCGCCGTCGCCTTCGTGCTGGCGCTGCTCGGCTCGCTGATCACGGTGCGGTTGTCCGGGCATTATCTGCCGCTGGCGACGCTGTCGCTGGCGATCGTCGCCTACTATCTGTTCGCCGGGCTGGAGGCGACCGGCGGCCAGGCCGGCATGAGCGGCATTCCGGCGCTGTCGATCGCGGGCATTCCGATCCAGAGCCCCAAGGAGTTCTACGTCGGCATCTGGGGCGCGCTGCTGCTGTTGCAGCTCGGCATGAGCAATCTGCTCGACTCGCGGCCCGGCCGCGCCATCCGCGCGGTGAAGTCCGGGACGATCATGGCCGAAAGCCTCGGCGTCAACACCTGGACGATGAAGATCGCCGCCTTCGTCATCGCCTGCCTGCGGCGGCGCTGGCCTGTCTAATTCTACGCGCACTTCCAGCGCTTCCTCAATCCGTCGCCGTTCTCGTTCAATCAGGGCATCGAGTATCTGTTCATGGCGGTGATCGGCGGCGCCGGCGCGATCGGCGGCGCGCTGGTCGGCTCCGGCATCGTGGTGCTGGCCAATCAATGGCTGCAGAGCAATCTTCCGGCGCTGCTCGGCATGCAGGGCGATTTCGAGATCATCATTTTCGGCATCGCCGCGATGGCGATGCTGCAGCTGCTGCCGCGCGGGATCTGGCCGGCGCTGGTCGATCTCGCCGGCATGCGCATTCCGAAATCCTGGCATTTCGCCAAGGACGCCGCCGCGCCGCCGGTGCGCGAAAAGCCGCAGCCGGGTGAAACAATTCTGTCGGTGCGCAGCGTCAGCAAGAAATTCGGCGCCATCGCCGCCAATCGCGACATCAGCCTCGACGCGAAGGCCGGCGAAATCCTGGCGCTGATTGGCCCCAACGGCGCCGGCAAAAGCACGCTGTTCGACCTGATCTCGGGCGTGCAGCGGCCGTCGAGTGGCACCGTGCATTTCCGCGGCCAGGAGAGCAGCTACTTTCCGCGCACGCTGTCGCAAGCCGGCATGGGCCGGACCTTCCAGCACGTCCGCATCATTCCGGAAATGACGGTGGTGGAGAACACCGCCATCGGCGCCCACGCGCGGGCACACACGTCGTTCATCGCCGCCGCGCTGCGGCTCGACCGCCGTAACGAGGCGATGCTGATCGGCGAGGCGCTGCGCCAACTCGATCGCGTTGGGCTGCAAGCCCTCGCCACGCAGACCGCCGGCAGCCTCGCGCTCGGCCAGCAGCGCGTGCTCGAAATCGCCCGGGCACTCAGCTCCGATCCCTGCCTGCTGCTGCTCGACGAACCGGCCGCAGGCCTGCGTCACCTCGAGAAGCAGGCGCTCTCCAAGCTGCTGAAGCAGCTCAAGGCCGAGGGCATGGCCGTGGTCATCGTCGAGCACGACATGGATTTCGTCATGAACCTCGCCGATCGCATCGTCGTCATGCAGTTCGGCGAGAAGCTCGCCGAAGGCACGCCGTGCGAGATCCAGCGCAATCCCGCGGTGATCGAAGCCTATCTCGGAGGCGCCGAATGACTACGAGCGACGGCGACATTCTTCTGCAGGCCGACGGCATCGACATCGGCTACGGCCGCGTCACCGTAATCCACGGCGCCAGCCTGAGCGTGAAGCGCGGCCAGATCATCGCCATCATCGGCCCCAACGGCGCCGGCAAGACCACGCTGCTCAGCGGGCTGATGGGCCTTTTGCCGGTCAAGGGCCGGCTCAGCTACTTCGGCGAGACGATGAGCGAACAGCCCAGCGTCGAGCAACTGGTCGGCCGCGGCGTCACGCTGATCCCCGAGACGCGCGAATTGTTCGGGCCGATGAGCGTCGAGGACAATCTGCGGCTCGGCGGTTTCTCGCGCTATCAGCAGGGCCACCGCGATCTCCAGGCCGGACTCGAAGAGGTTTACACGCTGATGCCGCGGCTACGCGAGCGCAAGACCCAGGCGGCCAAGACGCTGTCGGGCGGCGAACGTCAGATGCTGGCGATGGGCCGGGCGCTGATGTCCAAGCCGAAGCTGCTCCTGCTCGACGAGCCGAGCCTCGGCCTCGCGCCGCTGATCACGCGCGACATCCTGCGAACGGTGGCACGGCTGCGCGACCTCGGCATGTCGTGCCTTCTGGTGGAGCAGAACGCCAAGGCGGCGCTGCGCATCGCCGACTACGCCTATGTGATGGAATCCGGCGCCTTCGTGCTGCAAGGTCCCGCGGCCGAAGTGGCAGCCAATCCCGACATCATCGCCAGCTATCTCGGCGTCCGCTCCGCCGCGGCCGCCGAGCACCACGCCTGATCCGCTGCTATCAGCTAAGGGAGCCCCGCTCATGAACGTGCATGCCCCTATCGAACATCAGACCGAAGCCCAGCTCCGCACCGAGCTGGCGCAGTGCTACCGCCTGATCGACTTCTTCGGCTGGACCGAGATGATCTTCAATCACGTCTCGGTCCGCCTGCCCGGCAACGAGCGGCGCTACCTCGTCAATCCGTTCGGCCTGAACTACAACGAGGTGACACCCGACAATCTGCTCACCGTCGATGTATCCGGCGAACTGATCGGCACCTCGCCCTACAAGCCGAACCCGGCCGGCTTCGCACTGCACGGCGCGATTCACTCGGCGCGCGAGGATCTGCACTGCGTGCTGCATGCCCACACCACGCCGATGTCGGCGGTGGCGCAGAAGGCCGGCGGCCTCAGCCACGACAGCTTCTACGGCGCCCAGCTCACCGGCCGCGTCGGCTATCACACCTTCGAAGGCATCACGCTGTACGACGACGAGCGCGAGCGCATGCTCGCGAGCCTCGGCAAGGGCGACGTGCTGATCCTGCGCAATCACGGTGTCGCCGTCGGCGCGCCGGACATTCCACGCGCCTTCATGCTGCTGTGGACGGTGCAGCGCGCTTGCGAAATTCAGTGCGCGGCGGGTGGCATTCCCGGCCCCGATACACCGCTGCCCGATCATGTGCGCCAGCAGTGCGTCGACAGCTCCAAGGACCTGATTGCCGAAAGCGCCTTCGCGCGGCTGTTCTTCGACGCCGCGGTGCGGCGGATGATCAAGGCACAGGGGCCGGCGTTCTGAGCGCGATGAGCGACAGTGCGCCAGGCGCGGGCGCTGCCGGGGCATCGGCGGCGCCCGCCTCTCGCTTGAGATTATGCGTCGTCGGTGCCGGCGCGATCGGCACGGCGCTCGCCGGCCGACTGCATGCCGCCGGCCACGGTGTGGCCGTGCTGGCACGCGGCGCACGGCGCGCTTTCATCGCAGCGCACGGCCTGTCGCTGACCGACAGCGCGCTCGACCTGTCGTTCCGCCCCGATCTCGCCGATAGCGGCGACCTGTCCGACTACGATCTGGTGATCGTGGCGGTGAAGACCGGCGCGCTGCCGTCGCTGCTTCCGCAGCTCGCCGCGGCGATGCGGCCCGACGCACTGCTGATGCCCGCCATAAATGGCCTGCCATGGTGGTACTTCCTCGGAGACACCGGACCCTTTGCTAATCGTCCGCTCGAAGCGGTGGATCCCGGCGGCGCAATGCTGCAGCTGTTCGTGCCGGAGCGGCTGATCGGCTGCGTGGTCTATAGCCGCGTCACCATGCTGGCCAGCGGCCATGTGATCGTCAGCGGGCGCCAGGAGCTGCAGCTCGGCGTCGTCGGCGGCGAGCCTCCGCTGCATGGCATCGCGGCGCACTTCGCCGCCGCCGGCATTGCGGCGACGATCGAGCCGGACATTCGCCGCGCGGTGTGGCGCAAGCTGATCCGCAACGCCGCCACCAACGTGGTGTCGGCGCTGACCGGCGCCACGCTCGAACAACTCGGCCATGATGAAGAGGCGATACGTCTCGTCACAGAAATTGCTTTGGAAGTCGGTGGTCTCGCGGCGCGACTGCGCCGTTCGATCGATCCCGAGCTCGAGCAACTGATCGACGTGCTCAAATCCGCAGGCCCGTTCGCGACCTCGATGTTGCAGGACGTGCGCCAGGGCCGCGAGCCGGAACTCGGCGCCATCGCCGAAGCTCCGCTCGAACTCGCCGCCCTGGTCGGCCATCCCATGCCGACGCTGCGCGCGGCGGCAGCGCTGCTGCGCCTGCGCATCCGGGTCGGTGGACCCGAACGCGCAAGCTTTTCTTGAGGCTTACATCAGCTTGTCGAGCGTGATCGGCAGATCGCGCACGCGCTTGCCGGTGGCGTTGAACACCGCATTGGCGATCGCGGCGCCGACGCCGGTGATTCCGATCTCGCCGATGCCTCGCGCCCCCATCGGCGCGTGTGGATCGGGGATGTCGGTCCAGATCACGTCGATCCTCGGCACGTCCATGTGCACCGGCACATGATACTCGGCGAGGCTCGGGTTCATGATCCGGCCGCTCCGCTCGTCGAACTGCGTCTCCTCCATCAGCGCCAGGCCGAGGCCCATGATGATGCCGCCGCGGAACTGGCTGGCCGCCGTCTTCGGATTGAGGATGCGACCGCAATCATAGGACGCGAGGATGCGCCGGACCCGCGGCTCACCGGTGACGACGTTGATACCGACCTCGCAGAACACGGCGCCGAACGAATGCATCGACCAATGCATCGTCTCCAGCGGCGGCGGAGCGCTGCCCTCGGCCACGACTTCATCGCGGCCGGCACGGGCGAGGATCGAGACGTAACTCTCGTGCCGTGACGGATCGTCGAGCTTGGCGAGACCACCGTCGAACGCACCGACTTCGTCGGGCGCCAAACCGGCGATCGGCGAGTCGTTGCCGGCAAGCTTGAGCAACTCGGTGACCAGCACCTGCTGGGCGGCGATCACCGATGCGCCGATCGACGCCGTCTGCTGCGAGCCGCCGGCCAAGACGACGCCGGGGAATTTCGAATCGGCGTAGTCGAAGCTGATCTGATCGCGGCCGAGGCCGAGACGCTCGGCAACGACCTGGGTGTGGGCCGTCGCCGTGCCCATGCCCATTTCGTGCGCGGCGATCTCGACGCGGGCGCGGCCGTCCTTGGTCAGCGTGATCCGCGCCGCACCGCCGGGCATGCGGTGATACGGGTAGGTCGCGGTGGCGCAGCCCATGCCGACCAGCCACTCGCCGTCACGCATTTTGCCGGCGGTCGGATTGCGCTTCGACCAGCCGAACTGCTCGGCACCGGCGCGCCAGGCTTCGATGATGTGGCGCGACGAGAACGGTGTGCCTTTCAGCGGATCCTGCTCGGGCTGGTTGAGGATGCGCAACTCGACCGGATCGATGCCGAGCGCCACCGCCGTCTCGTCGATCGCCGATTCCAACGCGAAGGTGCCGACCGACTCGCCCGGCGCCCGCATGAAAGTGTTGGCCAGCATGTCGAGATAAGCGACTTCGACGTCGAGCTTGATGTTCGGCGAGCCGTAGCTCGACATCGTCGGCAGGATGAACGGCTCGGGGAACGCGTTCTGCCGCGCGACCGCCGCGGCGCCGCTGTGGATCAGCGACACGAAACGGCCGTCGGGCTCGGCGCCGATCGCGAAGCGCTGTTCGGTGAGCGTGCGACCACCGATCAGGCGGTACACGCCCTCGCGCGACAGCGCGATCCGCACCGGCCGGCCGGCGAGCTTGGCCGCCGCGGCGCCGAGCACCTGATGCTGCCACAGACATTTGCCGCCGAATCCGCCGCCGACGAACGGCGAGGTGACGTGGACCTGCTCTTCGCTGATGCCGAAGATGTGCCCCAGCGACCAGGCGGTGTGCGACACTGCCTGCGAGGCGTCGTGGACGATCAGCTCGTCACCGACCCACGCCACCGTGGCGGCGTGCGGCTCGATGGCGTTGTGGTTGTGCCGCGGCGTGGTGTAGCGATGATCGACCCTCACGGCGGCGCTCGCGAACGCCGCATCCGGGTCGCCCTTCACGACCTTGAGCGGCTGGCCCATGAACATCCCCGGCTCGATCCCAGCGGCCTTGGCGGTGGCAAAGCTGGTGACCGCGGCTTCGCTCTCATAGGTCGCCCGGATCAGCGACTGGGCGTAGTCGGCCTGCTCCTGCGTTTCGGCCAACACCACCGCGATCGGCTGACCGTTCCAGTGGATACGATCGTCCTGCATGATAGGCAGATTATCGCCGCCGCCGGCCTTTTCGGCGGTCATGAACAGCGGCATCGACTGCATGCGTGGTGCATTGAGGTGAGTCATCACCAGCACCACGCCGGGGGCGGCTTCGGCGGCCTTGGTATCAAGCGCGGTGATACGTCCCTTGGCGATCGTGCTGAACGCCACCGAAGCGTAGACCATGCCTTCGTGCACAAACTCGGCCGCGAAGGTGGCGCGGCCCCGCACTTTCAGCGGGCCGTCGATCCGCGAGATCGAAGCACCGATCGAGCCGTGCTTGTGCCGGATCAACGGATCCGGCTTACCACCCGGCATCAGCGCATCGGGCGCCAGCGCGACTACTTTCTCGATAGCGTCCTGAACGGCGCCGCGCACCGCCTGCTTGGCTTGTTCTACAATCGTCATTGAGCGCCTCCCGAGAGTTCGCCGAGCACGGCCGCGATGGTGCGCTTCGCCAGCTCGATTTTGAAAGCATTGTCGCGTAGCGGCTTGGCCTCAGTGAGTTCCGCCTCCGCCGCCGCCGCGAATGTCTCTTGCGTGGCCGGCTTGCCGCGCAGCGCGGCTTCGGCCTTGTGAGCCCGCCATGGCTTGTGGGCGACGCCGCCGAGCGCCAGCCGCACGTCCGTGATAGTGCCACCCTCGATATCGAGCGCAGCACCGACCGATACCAGCGCGAACGCATAGCTGGCTCGGTCACGGACCTTGCGATAGGTCGAGCGTGCCGCCATCGGCAGAGCCGGCAATTCGATCGCGGTGATCAGTTCGCCGGGCTTCAGCTCCGTCTCGACGTCCGGACGATCGCCCGGCAGGCGATGCAGTTCGGTGAGCGGCAGCGTGCGAGAGCCGCAGGCGCTTTGCAGATGCACGACCGCATCGAGCGCAGCCAGTGCCACGCACATGTCGGATGGATGCGTGGCGATGCAGGCCGACGACGCGCCGAGGATCGCGTGATTGCGGTTGAAGCCCTCGATCGCATCGCAGCCCTGGCCGGGCGAGCGCTTGTTACAATGCACACCGTCCTCGTCGTAGAAGTAGATACAGCGGGTGCGCTGCAGGATGTTGCCACCGACCGTCGCCATGTTGCGGATCTGCGCCGAGGCACCGGATACGATGGCGCGGGACAGCATCGGATAGCGCATCCGCACGGCGCGATGCTCGGCCAACGCGGTGTTACGCACCGCGGCGCCGATCAGCAGTGAGTCGTCGGCGCGCTCCTCGATGTGCGACGACAATCCAGTGACGTCCATCAGCGCCGCCGGGCGCTCGATGGACTCGCGCATCAGGTCGACCAGATTAGTGCCACCGCCGAGAAACTTGACGCCCTCCGTGGTGCCGCTGCGTAGCGCCTCGGCGACGTCGCCGGCGCGTGAA
>NZ_BADD01000290.1 GCF_000333455.1 Rhodopseudomonas sp. B29 | reverse complement strand
GCGAGAGTTTATCCTTTCTTACGCCCGGATGTCTCACTACTCGCTGGAGATGGTCGACCTCGCACGCCGCGGTGATCAGACGGCGAAGAACACGCTGCAGCGGATCGGGGTGGATGTCGGCCATCTTCCGCTGACGACCTACGAATTGGCGACCCAGATCCTACGGGCCGGCAACGCCCCTCGCAAAGAAGATCTGGCCGGACTGGTAGATATGGCGGCAAGCGGCGACGCGGCGGCCTTAAATATGCTGGGCGAAAAATACCCACCGAACCCGGCGTTCGAGTTCGACTTCAGCATGCAGGTCGCAATGAATCAGGCGGCGGCACTGCGGGGCAAGGAGCTAGCGATGGTCACGACCGCCAAGTTGGTCAGCTCGATGGGGCGACCCGAGGTCGCCACGCCGGGCGGCGTGATGACGAATGTGGATAGCGCGATCTTCGCCTTTGCCGGCCTGGCGCTCGCCAATTCGGCCAACAGCAAACCGCTGGCGCCGCAGCTCGACCCCTTTTTGGCTCGATTGACTCCGGCGGAGCGCGGCGCGCTCGAGCCGTACTTCAAATCGTTGACGCCAGTGTTCGGGAAGCGCTGGTAGCTCGGAAAGGCCTGGCCGGCCATGGCCGTTTTGTTTCGGCCATGACCGTGCGGAGAGTCCGAAAGCCGGTCTCGACGTTTCGGGCTTTTGCCGCAGTTGCAGCTCAGACCTTCGGCATCCGATGCATCACGCAGAGCTTGTTGCCGTCGGGATCGCGCAAGTAAGCGAGATAGAGCTTCACGTCGCCCATCGCCCGGATGCCGGGCGGGTCTTCGCAGCTCTTGCCGCCTGCGGCGACGCCGGTCGCGTGCCAGGCGTCGGCTTCTTCAGGCGAGTTCGCCGCGAAGCCGACGGTGCCGCCATTGGCGAATGTGGCCGGCTCGCCATTGATCGGCAGCGACACCGCGAAAGTGCCGGTCTTGCTGCGGTAGAAGATGCGATGCCGATCAACTACGGCGGGCGCGATCCCCAAAGTGCCGAGCAGCTTGTCGTAGAACGACTTGGCCCTCTCCAGATCGTTGGTGCCGATCATGATATGCGAAAACATGGCGTCTCCCTGACTGCATGCGGCTTTGCCGCGATTGAAGCGGCGCGACTATAGCGGCCGCGGCAGATTTGGCGAGGCGGTCCATGCATCCAGGCGGATCGTTGAGTGAGCGAATCGAGTGTAGTCTGCGCTGACCCTCAGACGGAGCCACACAACCATGACCATTCCCGCCCAGTCCGACATGCAGATCGACAACGACGAGGTGCGGGTGACGCAGTGGCGGTTGCCGCCGGGCGGCGCGACCGGTCCTCACCGCCACGGCATGGACTACGTCATCGTTCCGATCACGACGAGCGCCATGACGATCGTGGCGCCGGACGGCACGCGCTCGATCGCGCAGCTCAAGACCGGCCAGTCCTACTTCCGCAAGGCCGGCGTCGAGCACGACGTGCTCAACGAGACTGTGGACGAGATCGTCTTTCTGGAGATCGAGCTCAAGACTTAACCTTGCGTTAAGACGGCTGGCACAGTTCTAGCGAGGGCGGCACGGTGGCGTCCGAACAGTCCTGTTTGGAATGCCACCGATCGGTCGCAGTTGATCCCTCAATCAGCCTCAAACATCCAGCATCAAGCGCGCGGGGAAGAGGCCGGCAATGCTGAAATTCATCACCGAAAAACTGCTCGGGCAGATTCTGCCATCGGTGGTCGCCACCGTGCTGGGGGCCTATGTGGTCAACCAGTACATCAACAAGCCGGATACACCGCCGGCGGCTCAGGCCGTGAAGCTCGATGCCGCCAAGGCGGGAGACAAGGCGGCGGGGCCGACGGCTGCCTTGGCTACGCCGGCGGTCGAGATCGAGCGCAGCGAACCGCCAAAGAGCCGTCCGGCTGAAAAATCGTCTCGCCATCTGCCGACGATCCGCGAAAAGGCCGAACGAGCCGCAGCCGAGAAGGCTGCCGCTGAAAAGGTCGCTGCAGAGAAGGCTGCGGCCGATAAGCTTGCGGCTGAGAAGGCGGCTGCCGAGAAACTGGCGGCGGAGAAAGCTGCTGCCGACAAACTTGCGGCGGACAAAGCGGCGGCCAAGCCTGTGACAGCTGCAGTCGCCGACAAGGACAAGAGCCAGGACGATCGCCGCGAAGCCGCGCGCGATCCCAACGATGTGCTGCGCGCCGCCGTCGAGCGGCTGCGCGCCTCCGATCCGCCGCGTCCCGCGCCCGCTGACCCGGTTGTTCGCGATGTCGCTCGTGCCCAGCCTGAAGTCGCCAAGCCGCAGGATCCGCCGCGTGCGGTGGCGATGCAGCCGCTGCCGCCGGCCGTGAATGTCGGCGATCCCACGCCGCTCCAGGCCAATACGCAGATCAACAGCGGTGCCGCGACCTATGGCACCAGCTTCACCGGCTCGCTGCCACCGAGGTCGAGCGCCGCCACGGCAGATGCCAGCCTCA
>NZ_BADD01000291.1 GCF_000333455.1 Rhodopseudomonas sp. B29 | reverse complement strand
CGGGCTTTCGATCCTGCGGCGTTGCAGGCGAAGATCGCCGCGCTGCAGGAGCAATTGAGGACCTGGGAAGACGCGACAGCCGTGTTCCTGGAGCTGCGATATCACGACTGCGGCGATGCGATCATCGATCTGAGAGTCTCGCGTAAGGCGGGCGACGGTTCGAATACGGCATCGCTTGTCCCGACTGCCGGCGCGCCGTCGTTCGGTCCGATCTCCCGCGGGATGACACGTGAACGCGGCTACGACGATGATCGGAGCAGAGCCGTCGACATTGACCCGCGCGGTGTAATGTCCCTCAGAAGCTCCTGGAACGCGAGACGGGTGCGACGGGGAGAAGTTCTGGCGATCTACGCTGCCTATATCAATGCGAATACGCGCAGCACATCGAGTAATTCCGACGGGCCGAACTTGGCGAACAGCTATTGCAAAGTCGAATTCCGCGCGCTCTACGGCAGCCAAAGTATCACGGATTTCCTTCAAATTAGCAGCCACCATCCCTTCCCGCTGCTCATGGTGCTGAAAGCAACCGAGAACGATATCGTTGAACAAAAGCTGAGCGAGGACGCGCAGCGCTGGTTCCAGCAGTGGATTGACGGTGCTCCGTGCGATTCTCTGACCTGCGCACCCGAATCCACCGCATATCGAAAGGAGATCGTGCCGACGCTTTCTTTCATGTACCGCGTCCGCCTCAATGCGGTGCCTCCACGGCAGCAGGCCCCCAATCAGGAAGCGATGGCCCGGTTGATCGACGATCTGACAGGGAGGTTCGAGGCCGGGAGTATCAGCCAGTCGCAGCTGACCGACTATGTCGCGCTACTCACAAGTTCGAAATCGGCAGATCCCGCGGGTGCCGCGCCGAGCGCAGATGCACTCGACGCAGCCCGACGCCGACTGACCGCGGCGGCTGTCCCGCCGCTTCTCGCCCAGGAGTTTCTCACGCGCGCCTCGCGCGGCTGGTGGAGCGCCGACGAATTGGAGCGTCGCATCCGGAGCGTCGAAAAACAGCCGACTCCCGCATCGACGCGGAACGCGCCGGCGCCCGCGGAAAATCCCGGCCGCATGATCGCGCTGCTCAGGTCGATGAGCGAGACCGGCGCCATCAGCGCCGGCATTGCCTCGCAGTGGATCGGATTGGTGATGCAGCCGCCATCGCCCGGCGCCGCTGCTCCACCCGCGACCGTCAAACGCGATGATCTCGTCGCGCAGATGAGCAGCAAGGGCTTTCCGCCGGAGTTTGCCTCGTTCATCGCCAACCGCGTGATGGCCGGCACGATCAAGCTCGACGACTATGCGAGCGCCATGAAGATCACAAAAGGAAACGCGCCCCGATGACCCGGCGAATGGTTCGTTGCGTCCAGGGGCACCCCTTCGACGCTGGCGCTCACGAGACTTGCCCAATCTGCGCGTCGCGCGAGGCTAAAACCAGTGCTGCCTCGTCGTCCGACTTGGCCACCGGCGGCCAACGGCAGGAGCCACCGCCGCCCGTGCAGTGGTACAAGCGCCCGGTCGTGCTGGCCGCCGTGGGCGTTGCCGCGCTTGGTGCCGCCGTCTATGCGCTGCAGCCGAAGGCGGTGCCGCCCGAGCCACCAAAGCAAGCCACTCCAGAGCCGCGGCCTGCGCCAGCACCGGCTCCAGCCCCGCCGCAACCAGTCCCTCCACCGGCGCCAGTTCCGCAGCCGGCGCCGCCAGCATCGCTCCCGGCCGTGCCCGAGCCCGCGCCGGCCCCCGCTCCGGTCCCGCCGCCGTCGTCCTCGCAACAAACCGATCCGGATGCCGATAGGGCGCTGTACACGCAGCGCATCCTGGTCGGGCTGGCGCAAAATTCGACCGATATCGCGCCGCCCTGGATAAAGCGCCGAGAGCCGGCGGACCAATGGGCTGTCGGCACACTCGACGAGGTCAGCAAGAAGGCTTTCGACGCTGCACCGCCCAACGCCGATGCGACGAAGGCGCTGATGCTGTTGATGTCCGGTTACTTCGCACTGTCGAAGGACGACCTGCCTGCGGCGCTCGGCCGTTTCGAGGCCGGCTATTATTTCGGCTGCGGCGTCTGCGCCTACGCGCTGGCTGCGGACATGATCAAAAACCCTGCTTATCAACGTCAG
>NZ_BADD01000292.1 GCF_000333455.1 Rhodopseudomonas sp. B29 | reverse complement strand
GATCATCGGCATCGATTTGGAAAAGAACGAACGCGTGCTGGAAGCCGCTTATGACGATGCCGCCGGCGTCACCGCGCGGTTCAACCTCAACGTTCTCAAGCGGATCAACGCCGAACTCGGCGGTGACGTCGATCTCGGCGCGTTCGGTCACCGCGCCATCTACAATCGCGCCGAGCACCGCATCGAGATGCATCTGGTCAGCCGACGCGATCAGACCGTCCGCCTGTTCGACCACAGCTTCAGTTTCCGCAAGGGCGAAACCATTCACACCGAGAACAGCTACAAATACAGCTTGCCCCGCTTCACCGCGCTCGCCGCAGGCGCCGGCTGGCGCTCGCTGCGCTGCTGGACCGATGCGGCGGGGATGTTCTCAGTGCACGCGCTGGAAGCGGTGGACTAACTACGTTTTCACTAGTCTTCATGACGTCGTCATGGCCGGGCTCGTCCCGGCCATCCACGTTCTTGGCGTCGCTAGCTCTACTGCGTGGATGACCGGCCCAAGGCCGGCCATGACGGAGACCGCGTGACTTAACTAAGCAGGTGGAGACTCCGAAGGTGCAGCTACCCGCGCCGCACTCCGCCCTTTGGCCTCGTCGGCGCATTTGGCGACGTGGACTTCGCGGTTAATGACTTGCAGGTTGGGCAAGCCCCAGTAGCCGAGCAGCTCCGGCCACGGCGCGTCGCGGTGCTGGCGCCAGACCTGGAAAAGCGGCACCTGATGATCGACCTCCGAGGTCTTCAACAAGCGCCGGTTGGTCTCGCGGCAGCGGCGGCCCTGCAGCTTGCGGAGCAGCTTGGCATGAGCGCTCGGCGCATTCCAGAGCTGCCAGGCGACCACACAGGCGCTGTGCCAGGTCGCGTTCTTGTTCGGCCCGACGTCCCACAGATCGGCGTGCCAACCGAAGCGATAGACCGGCTGGCCGCAGACGCAGCAGAAGCCGTCTCCCTTGGAAAAGGCCTTCTGGCGATACGGCGCCGGCGGTACGCGGAAGCTACTGGGCAAGCCCGAGTCCGGATCGCCGCCGACCTGCCAGCGCCATCGCTCCGGCGCGCCGCTGCGGGCGGCGAGTGCCCGCGCCAGCCGGTCGGCTCGCAGCGGATGCGCGCGCCAGTAGCCGTCGATCGCGACCCGGAGTGTTGCCGGCGCCCAAGAACAGTTTCGCGCTCGCACCAGCACGGCCTGCGGAAACGCGTCCGGCAGCCGCTTGCTCAGCCGCGCCAACGCCTGCGCATTGGCCTTCGCCTTCTCGTCCCGCCAGTTGGACAATGGTCTCTCCGCCGCTCCGACCGTGCCGGCGTGCCGTAAAGCTTCGGTTAAGGCCGAAGGAGCCCGTGTGCGAAGGCTGACCGCATCGGCACCTGCAAATGACTTAGCCGATAGCTCGGCGAAATGCCGATCGCCATGCCAGCCCATAGCGCCGGGAACTCACTGTCGCAGCAGGGCTTGGTCCGGCGCGAGGAACAGGAATCCATGGGCGCGAAAGCGAAAGCTGAATCTTCAACCATCTCACGCGAGCCGGAGGGATTTGTCCGCGTCCGCGGGGCTCGCGAACATAATCTCAAGGACGTGTCGCTCGACATCCCGCGCAATGCGCTGGTGGTGTTCACCGGGGTGTCGGGATCGGGGAAATCCTCGCTGGCGTTCGGGACGTTGTATGCCGAGGCCCAGCGCCGCTACCTCGAGTCGGTGTCGCCGTATGCAAGGCGGCTATTCCACCAGATGCAGGTGCCGGACGTCGATCAGGTCGAAGGATTGCCGCCTGCGGTGGCGCTGCAGCAGCAGCGCGGATCGCCGACCACGCGGTCGTCGGTCGGCAGCGTCACCACCTTGTCCAATCTTCTGCGCATGCTGTATTCGCGCGCCGGCGACTATCCGCGCCACCAGCCCCTGCTCTATGCCGAGTCGTTCTCGCCCAACACGCCGGAGGGCGCCTGCCCGAATTGCCACGGCATCGGACGCGTTCACGAGGTCAATGAACGCAGTCTGGTCCCCGACGACACACTGACGATCCGCGAGCGGGCGGTCGCGGCCTGGCCGACGGCGTGGCAAGGACAGAACCTGCGCGATATCCTGGTGACGCTCGGCTATGACGTCGACAAGCCGTGGCGCGAGCTGCCGAAGAAGGATCGCGACTGGATCCTGTTCACCGACGAGCAGCCGACGGTGCCGGTCTATGCCGGCTATAACGCCGCCGAGACGCGCCGCGCGCTCAAGCGCAAGGAGGAGCCGAGCTACATGGGCACCTTCACCGGCGCCCGCAAATACGTGCTGCAGACCTACGCCACCACCCAGAGCGCGATGATGAAGCGCCGCGTCGCGCAGTATCTGTCGAGCGATGACTGCCCGGTCTGCAACGGCAAGCGGCTCAAGCCGGAAGCGCTGTCCGTCAAGTTCGCCGGGATGGACATTGCGGAGATCTCACGCCTCTCGCTCAAGCAACTCGACGCCGTGCTGCGGCCTCGTCTCGACATCGGCGCCGCCAAGGGCAGCGAGGATCACCCGGAGAAACTCCTGGTCGCGCAGCGCATCATCGAGGACCTCGCGGCGCGGCTCGAGGTGCTGCGTGACCTCGGCCTCAGCTACCTCACGCTGGAGCGCAGCACGCCGACGCTGTCGCCCGGCGAATTGCAACGGCTGCGGCTGGCGACGCAGGTCCGGTCCAATCTGTTCGGCGTCGTCTACGTGCTCGACGAACCATCGGCCGGACTCCATCCGGCCGACACCGAGGCGCTGCTGCGGGCGCTGCGGCGGCTGAAGGCCGCCGGCAATTCGCTATTCGTCGTCGAGCACGAACTGGATGTCGTGCAGCAGGCCGACTGGACCGTCGATGTCGGCCCCGGCGCCGGCGAGCAAGGCGGCCAGATCCTCTACAGCGGAAAGCCGCAAGGGCTTGCGCAAGTGAGCGCCTCGCAGACGCGGCGCTATCTGTTTGCCGACAGCGTCCGGCCGGACAAGGCGGTGCGCGCGCCGAAGGGCTGGTTGAAGCTGCGCGGCGTGACGCGCAACAACCTCGACGGTCTCGATGTCGATCTGCCGCTGGGTGTCCTCACAAGCGTCACCGGAATCTCCGGCTCGGGCAAATCGAGCCTGATTACTCAATTTCTCGTCGACGCGGTCGGCGATCGGCTGGGGCAGCTCCGCGAAGCCGATCCGGACGAAGCCGGACTCGACGAGAACGTGGAAACGCTGGGCGGCGAAGTCACCGAAGGTCTGGAGCACATCAAGCGCCTCGTCGTCGTCGACCAGAAACCGATTGGGCGGACGCCGCGGTCAAACCTCGCCACGTACACCGGATTGCTCGATCACGTGCGCAAGCTCTTCGCAGCGACCAAGCAGGCGCGGGCCCGGAAATACGATGCGGGGCGTTTTTCGTTCAACGTCGCCAAGGGACGCTGCGAGACCTGCGAAGGCGAAGGCTATGTCTGCGTCGAGCTGCTGTTTCTCCCGAGCGTCTACGCCCCCTGCCCCACCTGCAAGGGCGCGCGCTACAACGCCAAGACGCTCGAGATCAAGATCCGCGACAAGTCGATCGCCGACGTACTCGGCATGACGGTCGACGGCGCGTTCGAATTCTTCAGCGATCACGACGCCCTGCGTCGGGCGCTGAGCGTGCTGCGCGAGGTCGGGCTCGGCTACATCCGGCTCGGCCAATCCGCAACCGAACTGTCCGGCGGCGAGGCCCAGCGCGTCAAGCTGGCCACCGAACTGCAGCGCGCGCAGCGCGGTGGGACTCTCTACGTTCTCGACGAGCCGACCACCGGGCTGCACCCGTTCGATGTCGAGAAGCTCGCGAGCCAGCTTCACGGCCTCGTCGATGCCGGCAACACGGTCATTTTGGTCGAACACGACATGTCGGTGGCCGCCGGCAGCGACTGGATCGTCGATGTCGGCCCCGGCGCCGGCGACGAAGGCGGCCGCATCGTGGCGTTCGGCCCGCCGCAGAAGGTCGCGGCGTCGGGAAGCCGGACGGCGAAATATCTCGCCAAGGCGCTCTGAAGGCGGCGCGGCGCGCGGGTCATTACGTCTATGGCGCGAACCACCCATAGGGGACCACCAGGATGTATCGGGCGCTGAACTGTTTCTTCCGAAATCGTCAGACCGGCGACATCACCATCGCGCAGATGCCCAACCTGATCTTGTGGGTCGTGATCGTCGCGGCTGCGGCGCGGCTGATCGCGCCGGCCTCCGGCAACTGGCGCTCGCGCTCACGCTCTGTGACGCGCTC
>NZ_BADD01000293.1 GCF_000333455.1 Rhodopseudomonas sp. B29 | reverse complement strand
GGGCCGGCGACGCCATCATCGGTGACGCCACGGCCTGCAGCAACAGCGCCAGAAACAGTTCAGGGGAATGCGCTTTCGGGCCGGTTTTCAGACATCCGGCACCGACCAACGTCGGCACGGCGAGCGTTGTCCAGGCGGTGGCGGCGATGACGATGCCGGGCTGTCGCAAATGCGTGCGGACATGCGCCGCGTCGACCCGCATGAAGGAGATGCACAGCAACACGAACACGGCTTCGCCCACATAGGGTCTCAACAGATCGCCGAGCGGTGGCACCGCGAGGCCGAGAACGACCAGCGCCGCGATGGCACGCGTGCCTTGCCGGCCAAGCCACGCCAGCGCCTGCACGGGCAGCATCATCCCGCGCCTCAAACCGATCGACATTCGTCCCCTGCCCCAGACCATCAGCGGCCGGACAATGGCCGAGGACGGCGGGCGCGACAAAATCACTTCTGATTGCCGTGTGTGTCGGCTCGGTGCGACCCGCTGCCCTCAGTTCTGCAAGCGCACGCCGAGCATCACCACGGTGGCGTTGTAGCTGCCGCCGGCGACGTTGGAGGCCAGCGTGTCGTAGCGCAGCTGGCCCTTGACCCAGAACTGACGTGTCAGCTTGTAGACCAAGTCACCTTCGATCGAGCTGAATTTGTCGGAGCGGCCGGAGCCCTGGTAGTCGTAGGTCGCGTAGGTGAATTTGCCGATCGCCGTCAACCAGCGGCGGAAATCGTGGTCGACTTCGGCCGTGTAGGTGCGGGTGAACACGCCGGAGACGCCGGCGAGCGGCGACTCGGAGATGGTGGTGTCGGCGTTGAGTTTCACCGTGGTCAGCGGAGTCATCGTGTAGATCAGCGAGGCTGAAGTCAGCAGGCCGCCGAGGTTCTGTAGCCGTGCGTCCGAATAGGTGCGCGACGCCCAACCGATCGAAGCCTCGCCGGTCAAAAGCCGGGTGAGTTCAAAACTGGTACCGGCCTTGGCGTAGCCGCCGTTTGAGTCGCGGCGATAGCCGTTGCGGTCGGTGACGGCGTCGTGAACGCGCGTGTCGCCTTCGACTTCGACGAACGGCTGCAGCCCCGGCTTGAGCTCGTAGCTGACCCGGCCGACGCCGCCATATTGATTGTAGTTGCGATCGCGGTTCGAGTCGGTGGTGCCGTCGGTGAGCTCGGAGTTCTGGTACACGGTGCGATCGACGGTGCCGATCGCGGTGACGCGCAGCCGGTTGAAATTCTGATCGATGCCGCCCGATGCCCCGGTCGTGGTGAAGATCGGGTACTTTGTCAGACCGAGCCCGAATTTTCGGCTGCCC
>NZ_BADD01000294.1 GCF_000333455.1 Rhodopseudomonas sp. B29 | reverse complement strand
CCATGCCACGGCCGGCGATGAACTGCACCGGGCCGAAATGATCGAAGAAGATGAACGGCCCGACCATCTGCCGCTTGCCGTGCGGCAGCGCCCCGGCGCACCGCAAAGCCGTCGCCGAGATCACGCGTCCGCGGCACGATGACGAGATCGAGCGCGTCGCAGGTCTGCGGATCGCCCAGCACCGGATCGACGGGACGGCATCCAGCTCATGTTGTTTCTCCCGTATTCTCTGGTTCCCAGGCGAGAGAGTTACTCGCTTACTTCGTCATGGCCGGGCTTGTCCCGGCCATCCACGACCTTACAGCGTAGCTACGCCGAAGACGTGGATGCCCGGGACGAGCCCGGGCATGACGGCTTTGATTGTGACGCTCGCAGTAACATCCATCACGCCGGCGGCGAGATTGCCAGCGGGGCTGGTTTGGTCGCGGTCTTCCGCGCCTCGGCGCTGAGCGGCTTGGTCGGCAGCAGCTTGCGGACCGAGGACGACGCGGCGACCTGGCCGCGTTCGGCGAAGGCCTCGTGGTTGGTCTCGATCTCGTCGAGCGCGTACAGGTAGTTGACCATCATGCCGTGCGACTGGCGCATGCCGTTAGGCGAGCGGTCGCCCAAAAAGTCGAGCCGGTCGAGCCGGGCGCCGTTGCCGAGATGGAAACGCGCCACGGGGTCCAGTGGCTGGCCGCGCTTGTTCTTGGCCTGCAGGAAGTAAGCGGCGGCGAGGCCGCACAGCAGCGGCTGCACCAGCGCGACAGTGTCGGCGTCGTCCGCCCAATGAGGATCGTCGAGTGCGGCGAGCGCATCGCGCGCCGATGCGTCGATCAGCTTGGATTCGGCATTGCCGCGCTCGCGCGCCAGCCATTTGGCGAAGCCCGGCACCGGCGACAGCGTCACGAAGGTCTGCACGTTCGGCAGCTCGCGCTTGATCTCCTCGACGACCTGCTTGATCAGGAAATTGCCGAACGAGATGCCGGCGAGGCCGCGCTGGGTGTTGGAGATCGAATAGAACACCGCCGTGGTGGCGTCGCTCGCGGCGATCGGGGCGCGGCCGAGATCGAGCAGCGGCGCAATCGCGCTCGGCTTCTCGGAGGTCAGTGCGACTTCGACGAAGATCAGCGGCTCGTCGACGAGCTGCGGATGAAAGAAGCCGTAGCAGCGCCGGTCCGGCGGCGCGAGCCGCGCGCGCAGATCGTCCCAGTCGTGGATGGCGTGAACCTGCTCGTAGCGGATGATCTTTTCGAGAATGTTGGCCGGCGTCGTCCAGTCGATGCGCCGCAGCACCAGAAACCCGCGGTTGAACCACGAGCTGAACAGGTGAACGAAATCGTCGTCGACATGCTTGAACTGCGGATGCTCGGCGAGCCGCGCCTGCACGGCCTCGCGCATCTTGACCAGCGCCGCGGTGCCGCCCGGTGCCAGATTGAGCCGGCGGATCAGCTCCTGCCGGCGCGGTTCGGCAGCGCGTTGCAGCAGGCCGACAGCGTCAGGCGCGCCACCGCTGGCCTGCACGGCCGCGATGGCCTCGTTGATCAGTTCGAGCTCGGGGCCGAACTTCTCCGCCAGCGCGTCGAGGAAGGCGGCCTTGTCGTCGTCGGCCGCTGCCGCGTAGCCGGCGAGGAGCGAAGCCGCGAGGGCCACGCCAGTGGCTTCGCCGCGGCGGGACAGCAGCGCCTCACCGAGTTCGATCAGTTCGTCGTGCGTCATCGGCTGGGAGGAGCCGAACCGAAAAAGGTTGCGGCCACGAATGGTCAGGCTGTTGAACAGCCCGCCCAAAAATTCGGAGGCGCGGTCGACGGTTGCTGTGGCCATGCAATCCCCTTTTAGGCTCGGTGCATGCGATTGGCAGGCACTTGCAGGAACCATACCGGTTCGCCGCGATGGCTTCCAGACGCGGAGAGCTGGGAAAGGTTGCGTCGCGGCTTCGTGACCGGACGTGGTGTGAAATCCGTTGCGTTCACTCGGCCCGCAGGGCGCGGCGATAGAGCTTGCCGGTAGGGCCGGTCGGCAGCGCCTCGACCGCATGGAAGCGTTTCGGCACCTTGTAGCCGGCGAAGTGGTGCTCGCGACGCAGCCAGGCGCCGAGTTCTTCGGCGGCCGGCAGCGGACTGCGGGCGACAATGAAGGCTTCGATACGCTGACCCATCGCCGCATCCGGCTGGCCGACCACGGCGCATTGCGCGACCGCCGGATGCGCCAGCAGCGCGTGCTCGATCTCCTCGCCCGACACCTTGATGCCGCCGGTGTTGATGACGTTGTCGATCCGGCCGGTGACCCACAGATCGTTGTCGGCATCGAGCCGGCCGAGATCGCCGGAGCGCCACCAGCGATCGCGGAATTTGGCGTGCGTCAGCGCCTCGTCTTTCCAATAGCCGACTGCCAGCGACGGACCTGAGACGGCGATCTCGCCCTCTTCGCCGTTCGGCATTTCGTCGTCGAACGATCCGCCGGCGCTGAGGATCTTGACGTCGCAGCCGAGCACCGGCCGCCCCGAGGTGCCGATCTTGCCGCGCGCCATGATGTCGCGCGTCGTCGCCATCACGGCCGAGGCGGTGAAGGCTTCGCCCGACAGATAGATGCACGAGATGTTCTTGCAGAACTTGCCGTGGAGCTGGGCAACATCGCTCGGCGCCGGCGGTTCGCCCGAGATCGTCACCAGCGTCAGCGACGACAGATCGTACTTCTCCGGCTGCGCGTCGAACACCATGCGCCACATCGTCGGCACCAGCGGCGCCATGCTGATGCGCTCGCGCTGCACGGTTTCGAGGAAGGCCTGCGGCGTGAACACCTGGCCGAAGCACACCTTGGCCTTGGCGCCGACGAACGGCAGCACGATGATGGCCCAGGCGGCGAAAGAAGGCTGCATGTACAGCAGCGTGGCGCCGTCGCGCGGGATCGGACCCATCACCACCTGGCCGCCTTTGGCGGCTTCGAGCAGCGACTTCTGGCTGTGCATGATGCCTTTCGGCTGGCCGGTGGTGCCGGACGACAGCACGATCGCGGCGATATCGGACGGCTGCGGCGGCGCTCCGAGCACGTCGTAACGGACTCTGCGCGTCACGATGCTCTGGTAATCATCATCGGCATCTTCATCGTCGCTGCCGAGGCTGATCCGCGCAATGCGCGTGCCCGCCGCCATGATGGCGTCGCGTGCCAGCGGCGCCAGATCGGCATCGTGCACCAGCACCTTGGCGCCGAGCCAGGCCAGCATCTCGCCGAGCCGCGGCGCCGGTTCGCGCACATGCAGATTGGCGGCGATGCGGCCACTGAGCGGCGACGCGAACCAAGCTACCGCATGCCTGGCCGAGCTGCGGCACAGATAAGCGACAACGTCACCGGGCTGGGCGCCGAGTTCCGCGAACGCCTGCGCCAGTGCGCACGCCTGATCGAGCGCGTCGCTACCGCTAATGCGGTCGGCGTCGTCGACGAACAATTCGTCGCGGCCGCGCCACTGCGCGGAGCGGATGAACAAATCACTGAGGGTTTCGATGGAAGCGGTGCGGATCATCATGCGGTCGGCAGCGGGACAGCGACGACGCTACAGGCCGATCAGCATCGACGTCCAGCAAAGATGATGCTGCACTGCAGGGGGACGTCGCGCAGCTAACTAACCAGCCGTATCCGCTCCGCGGATCGTCGCGGTGACGTCCTCGACATGATGCAGCAGGCAGATCAGCCGGCCCGCCGGGTCGTGGATCGGCGTGTTGATCGGCTGCCAGTATTTCTCGACGAACTCGCCGCCGGCGTCGCGCACGTCGTAGCGCTGGACCGCCATTGCGTGCGGCTGGCCGGTTTCGACGACGGTGCGCAGCGACGTGTACAAATTGCTGACGCCGTCGGCGGTCTCAATCGACGGGTTATCCGGAAATACTTCGAACAGCGGCTTGCCGGCGATCTCGGTGCGTGTCGTCATGGTGGCGCGCGCATACGCATCGTTGACGTCGATGATCTTCAGCCCCGGGCCGGGGTCGATCAGCATGTAGGGATGCTCGGACGCCTCGAAGCCGGGCCTCAGCTCGGCCAGCACGGAGCCGACATCGCCGGCCTTGCGGAAGGCGGCGGCCGGTGACGGGTCGGCGCCGGAGAGCTGCGAATGCAGAACCGCAAGCTCGCGCTTAGCCGAAGCCAGCAGCGTGGTCAGCGTCTGGCGCAGTTGCTGATCCGTGGCTTCTGTCAGAAGCTTCTGGAAATGCTGGATATTCTGCTGACAGACAAAGCGCTGCATCGGCGTGGCTCCGTTGCGCCTCGCGCCTAGGTTGTCCTCCCTAGCTACGCCGCTTGTTCCGTATGTCAATACCGCTTATCGGCGCGCCAGAGCACTGACGGCCTCCAGCCGCTCGTGCCGTTCCAGTCCCAGCATCGCTTCCGCAAAGGCTTGGGCCCGTCCGTCCAGCACCGGGCGCGCGAGCTGCAGGAATTTCTGCATCATTGCCTGGTCGGTCGGGAAGGAAT